>JANYCP010000281.1 GCA_025360265.1 Gemmatimonadota bacterium | reverse complement strand
CGGCCGGCCACCATGACCGTCAGCGACTCTGGGCGCAACCGCTTGCCGTGACACGCCTGGCACGGACGCTCCACCATGTACCCTTCGAGGTCGTGACGTACCGAGTCGCTGCTCGATTCGCGATACCGACGGGCAAGATTCGCCAGGATCCCTTCCCACCGTCCCTCGACCTCTTTGCCCTTGCCGCCGTCGGCCGTGTACGTGAGCAACTTGCCGGGCGCGCCGTTGAGAAGCACCTTGCGCGCAGTCGCTGGGAGCTCGCCCCATGGGGCCGCGAGATCGAACTTGAAGGTGCGCGCCAGCGTCGGAAGCACCACTTTGCGGAGATAGCCACTCGGCTCGCCCCATGGCAGCACTACGCCTTCAAGCAACGAGATCTGCGCATCGCCGAGCACCAGTTCGGGCGTCGGAATGCGCGCCACACCAACACCGTGACATTCAGTACATGCGCCAAATGGCGAGTTGAACGAGAACTGGCGCGGCTCAAGTTCTGGAAGCGACAAGCCGCACACCGCACACGCGAACCGTTCCGAGAAGGTGGTGCTCTTGTTGCCCGGCTGCTTCACCACCTCAGCGATGCCGTCGGCAACGCGAAGCGCGGTTTCAAGTGAATCGGTAAGTCGGGCGCGATCTTCTGCCTTCACGACGAGGCGATCAACGACCACCGCAATATCGTGATTGGTTCGGCGATGCAGCGTCGGTACGTCACCGAGATCGTATGTCGTGCCGTCAACGCGCACACGGACATATCCCTGCTTGCCGAGATCGTCGAAGAGTTCCTTGAACTCGCCTTTGCGACCGCGCACCATCGGTCCGAGCACTTCGATGCGGGTCCCTTCGGGCCACGTCATCACCGTGTCCGCAATCTGGGCAGCACTCGAACGCGTGATCGGCGTGCCATCGTTTGGACAGAGTGGAATGCCAGCGCGCGCCCAAAGCAGGCGCATGTAGTCGTAGATCTCGGTGACTGTGCCGACGGTCGACCGTGGATTCTGCGCGGTGGTTTTCTGCTGGATGGAAATTGCCGGAGAAAGCCCCTCGATCGAGTCGACGTCGGGCTTCTCCATCAGGCCGAGAAACTGGCGCGCGTAAGCAGAGAGCGACTCGACGTAGCGCCGCTGTCCTTCCGCGTAAATCGTATCGAACGCCAGCGAAGACTTGCCCGACCCGGAGAGACCGGTCACTACGGTCAAGGCGTTGCGCGGTATGCGTACGGTGATGCCCTTGAGGTTGTGTTCGCGGGCACCACGGACGGTCAGGAACTCTTCGGCCATAGCCATCAAAGATAGGGGGCATGGGGCATGGGGCGTGGGGCCTGATGATCCGGCGTGGTCTCATGCCCCAAACCCCCTGCCCCATGCCGCCTTCCTCCGGCCCACACTTTGCTGTTAGTGGCCCCAATGCTAGAGATCTATCGCCCCTCGCTCCGCGCCGCGGGCGCCATTGCCGTGCTCATGGCCTGGGTCGCCTCCTTGGGCTGGCTGGGCCTGCGCCGGCTGCACACGACCGAGGAATCGCGCCTCACCAGCGAGGCCTCGCTGCGCCTCGCGCCGGGGACGGTCTGGTACGGGCTGTACTCCGGAAGCACCCAGATTGGCAACGCCGGGATCACGCTCGACACCCTCTCCACGCAGTATCGCATCAGCGAGAATGTTGTGCTGGAGACCGCGAACGGCGCGGGGTTGGCTCGGGCCAGCCGCCTCTCCAACACCTATCTCGGCACGGCGATGAACGTGGTCCGCCTCGAATCCCGATTCAGCCGCGAGGGGCACCAGTCGGAGTGGGCGGTCACGGTCGTCGATGACACGCTGACCGCCCGTCTCTCGGTTGGCGGAACGATCCGCACCCACGGGCGGGTCCGGTTCGGCGACGCCCCAACGGCAAGCGCGGCGACGCCGTACCGGCTGGCGCTCGGCGGTGGCCTTGCCCCAGGCCGGACGCGGGTGGTCCGGATGATCGACAGCTGGCCGCTCGCGGCGGGAATGGCCCAGATTACCGTCGGTCGCGATTCACTGGTGCGATTTGCGGATAGCTCGCGGGTTGGCGGCGTGGCCGGGCATTGGCTTGCCGTCCACAGCGACTCGGTGCGCGCCTATGCGGTGACCATCAACGCCGCCGGCGGTCCCCGACGCCTGTGGATCGACCACCACGGCGCTGTCTCCGGTATCGAAACTCCGCTCGGCATCACCTGGGTCAGGACCGATTTCGACTTGAGCACCACCGAATTCCGGAAAACGCTTGCGGAGCGTACTCCGGCGATCCGGAGCGCAGTCCCGGGGCTCGCGCAGTTTGCCGCGACGTCTTCGGTGCGAGACACGTCGACTGCGGAACGGCAGTTTCTCGTCGAGCATCGTGACGGATCGCCGGTCGACCTGGCGCTCCTCGCGCTCCTCGCCGGTGGTCGACAGACGGTACGCGGCGATACCCTCACGATTCACCGCGTCCCGGAAATCGCACCGGGGGAAAGCATTCGCGACACGACACCCGATCCGATGATTCAGTATGACGCGGGTGCAATCACCAAGATGCAGCGAACCATCGTCACCGAAGCGCTGAATCGCGAGCGACTCCCGGCGATGCTGTCCGCGTTTCGCGCCCTCGCGCATGTCGACACCGCATCGGGCGCAGCGGAAGATGCGCTCGGAACACTCGGTGCCCATGCGGGGCGGTCGGACGGCATTGCCCGGCTGTTCGTCGCGCTGCTCCGCGCGTCCGGCGTGCCGTCGCGATATGTCATCGGTGTCTACCCGCGCGGTGATTCGTTGCTGACGCATGCATGGGTGGAAGTGTGGAGCACGCAGGCTGGTGGTTGGTACGCGGTGGACCCGGTCACCGGCAATGCGGCGGCCAACACGGGCCTGATCCGGCTCGCCGTTGGTGGATCGAGTCACCCGGACGAAATGCTCGCCATGATCGCCAACGCACGGCTTACCGACCTCGGTCGGAAGGGAATGCGATGATTCGCCTCGATAAGGTCGTTAAGCGGTACGGATCGTTCGAAGCGGTCAAAGGGATCGACCTCGAGATTCGGCCCGGTGAACTCTTCGGGTTGCTCGGCCCCAACGGCGCCGGCAAGACGACAACGATGCGCATGATCGCCGGTATTCTCGCGCCAACCAGCGGCAAGATCGAGATCGGCGGAATCGACGTGATCCGCCGACCGGTCTTGGCGAAAGCGACGCTCGGCTTCATTCCCGATCGCCCGTTCGTGTACGACAAGCTCACCGGTGCCGAGTTCCTGCGCTTTACTGCTGCACTCTATGGACAGGACGGCGACGAGCTCGAACATCGTATCGACGACCTGCTTGGTCTCTTCGAACTGTCACGCTGGAAGAACGAACTGACCGAATCGTACAGTCACGGCATGCGGCAAAAGTTGATCATTGCGAGCGCACTGGTGCATCGCCCGAAAGTGATCGTGGTCGACGAACCGATGGTTGGTCTGGACCCCAAAGCGGCGCGACTGCTGAAGGACATCTTCCGCCGCTTCGTGGAGAAGGGCGGTACCGTATTGATGAGTACCCACACGCTCGAGATTGTCGAAGACATGTGCGATCGCGTCGGCATTATCCGCCAAGGCGAACTCGTCGCGTGCGGGACGGTGGACGACCTGCGCCGCAGTGCGTCCGATGCGAATGCCGGACTCGAGGATCTCTTCCTGCGCCTGACCGGTGGTCACGTGCAACACGATCTGGATGCGGTCCTTGGCTGAGGTTGCGGTCCGGCCGAAGCAACCATCCTTGCTGACGCTCACTTCGCCGAAGTGGCGCAGCATCTGGGCCCGCCTGCATCGCACGTCCGGCAAGGGCATCGGCTGGCGCACCATGCTCCTCGGCGTCGCCGCAGCGATCTTCTTCGCCGTCGCGTTCTACTTCTCCTGGAAACTTGTCAGCTATTTCAAAGGGGTCCCGGAGATCGGTCCACTACTCGCCAGCAAAATGCTCGGCATGGCGCTGCTGGCATTCAGCGGCATCCTGCTCCTGTCCAATCTGATCGGATCGCTTTCAACCTTCTTTCTGGCTCGCGATCTCGACATGCTGGTGGCTGCCCCCGTCGAGTGGGGCAACTTCTATCTCGCCAAACTGGCCGAAACGGTAATCCATTCGTCATGGATGGTGGGACTGCTCGCGGTACCACTGCTCGCCGCATATGGCATCGCATGGCACGGCGGATTGCTCTTCCCGCTCGTGACTGCGGCCGCGTTGATCCCGCTGGCAATCATTCCGGCTGTCATCGGCTCGGTGATCACCCTGGTACTCGTGAACGTGTTTCCGGCGCGGCGTACCCGGGACATCCTCGGGCTGGTCACCGTGCTTGCCGCGGGCGGTCTCGTGGTATTCGCGCGACTCGCCGGCCCGGAACAACTGGCGCGGCCCGAGGCGTACCAGACACTGGTCGATTTCATCGCGGTACTACGGACGCCATCGCACCCACTGATGCCGAGCGAATGGGCGCAGGCGATGATCATGAACTGGCTGAACCATGTTGCGGATCCGCTACCGATCGCGCTGCTCTGGACGACGGCCGGCGCCTTCATCGTGATCGCGGCGTCGCTACACCGGCGTTGGCACATCACGGGGTACGGAAAAGCGCAGGAAGGGGCCGAGCACTTCGTTCGTGGCGCGAAGTGGCATGGCATTGCGAGACGCCTGCTGGTGGGGATGCCGGCGATGCGGCGTGAATTCATACTCAAGGACTTGCGGGTGTTCTTCCGCGACAGCACCCAGTGGAGTCAGCTGATTCTCCTCGGTGTTCTGGTGCCGGTGATGCTGCTGAACGTGCAGATGCTGCCCATTCATAACGGCGAAGCGGTGACGCAGCAGCTCACTGCCGTGATCCTGTTCGCCGCACAGGGGCTTGCCGGATTCGTGATCGCGGGCAGCGCAGAGCGACTTGTGTTTCCGGCGATCTCCCTCGAAGGACGCCAACTCTGGCTGCTTCGGTCGTCGCCGCTCGACACCCGCGCGATGCTACGCAGCAAGTACCTGGTGGGGGTCGTGCCGCTGCTGATCCTGGCGCTGGTGTTGACCATCACGACCAATCACCTGCTGCATTCGAGCGATTTCATGACGCTCGTCAGCGTGGTCACCGTGGTGGGGTACACGTTGGCGATCGGTGGACTGGCGCTTGGCATGGGCGCGCTGTTCCCGCAATATGACACCGAGAACGCCGCCCAGATCGCGACGTCATTCGGCGGCCTCGTCTTCATGCTCATCGCCGTGGCACTGCTGGGTGTCGTCACCGTGCTCGAGGCGCTGCCGGTGATTGAGGATCTCCATGCGCGCGAGGCGGGCGCACTCACCATGACGGTTTCGCTGGATGGCTGGATCGCCTTCGGCCTCGTGGGCATCCTCTGCCTGGCGGCCGGCATGATCCCGTTGTGGCTCGCCCGCAAGCGGCTTGACGCGCTCGAGGCCTGACGCGCGAAGCTGAGCCCGTTCGCGCGATTGCGGGCCGTTGATTCGCAGTGCACCTCCCTACCGTGCGACCGTGTCCGGGCACATCTGCCCGAACACGGTCGCTGTTTCATTCTTGGGAGGTGCACCATGTCATGTCGTGTTTCCCTGTTGGTTCTTGTCGCCCTCGCCGGAGCTGCCTGCTCCGACCAGAACCCGGGCCCGGCGTCGATCATCGACGGTGCCGCGCCAGCCAATACGCCGCGGGCCGCGCGCGAGCGATTGGCGCAGGCGCTCGCCGTGGCGCTCAACGATCCGGCCACGCGCAGTGCCGTCAAGGCGAGACTTGATGCGTCGAACGCGCCGGAGGGCAAGGTGCAGTTCCAGGCGTTGGTGCAGTCGAACCAGACCACACTGCTCGCCGCACTTGCACGCAGCAGCGCCACCACGGTCGGTGAACTGCTATCGGACCTTGATGCCGCGCGCGGCCTTGAGCTGTATCTGCCAGTGGCGGCGCAACGGGCCGCGTGGACCGGCGATGCCAACATTCTCGTTGCGACGATCGGCAATGATCGCGATGCGCCGATTGGATTCGACGCCGCCGGCACGCGGCAAGTGCTCGATCGCCACACGCCTCCACCCATCCCGGTGCTCGCACTGGTGCCGCAGGAGACCGACTTCACTCGCGGTCATCCCGATCGGGTCATGGCGTGTGTTGACCTGTGCGGTGACGACAACCCCGGTTACGGCGGAAGCGACGCCAACAGCGGAGGCGCCGTTGCACCAGGCCTGTACCTCACTCAGAGCCATTTCAATGACTCTTACGAGAGCTGGGCGAAGGGGGCGCCAGAGTTCGAGTACCACGTGTATGGCGTGGGCGACAATGGACAGTCAGTGCTGCTGGCGTGTACCGGTGAGTCACAAGCGGGGAAGTATTCGTGGGACCAGAATGAACTCGATTGGACTGGCTCGGTGATGTTGCTCTCCGACACCGACTACAACGCTTACCATGCGAAGCACCCCACGGCACCAATCCGGATCGTCGCGTGGGAGGATGATGATGAAGCGTGCGTCGATCACGCCGACGTCAACACGGTCTCCGCGCTGATCACCGCCGTCGACAATGCCTACAAGTCCATCACCAGCGGCAAGGTCGACCCGTGGTACATCCATGGCATCAAGGCGGCACCGTCGATCTTCTCGCTGCTGTCCGCGATACACAATGTGATCCTTACCAACGACGACCTAATCGGCAACGCCGTCGAGTCGACGATCACTGGCGACGCGCCGAACGGCGCCAACTGGGTCTTGAAGTCCAACGGAACGACGACGACCGGATGGTTGACAACGATGCGAGTGCAGTAAACCTCGGTTAGCGGCTGACGCGCTCTCCACACTGGGCACAGAAGATGGCGCGGTCGGGGAGCGCGGCACCGCAATTTGAGCAGAAACGTTTGACCGGAGCATCGAGCGCGGCGATCGCCGCGGCGGAATATTTCAGCTTGAGTGCCGCGTAATCGTGTTCGGACAACTTGCCGGTGGCACGATCGAACTCGATCTCCTTGAGCGCCAGCAGCGCCTGGCCGCGTGGCGTTTCTTCGGGGTCGATCGGATCGAGGTCCACTGGCGCCGCGGCCGAAGGGGCAAGAATCGGCTGTACCACGAGCCACAGGAGTGCCGCACCGATACTGGCGGCGGCGAGCAATTCGATCATGAGTCGACTTCGTCCAGCGCGCGCTGCAGGCGCGCTTGCTGTTCAATGTCAGGTACGGTCGGTGCGGCTCCACCGCTCGCATGTTCCGCTGCAAGGACCACCGGTTTGCGGCGCAGCAGCCATGCGGCGAGCGCCAGCCCGAACGCCGTGACGGTAAGCCCCGGCACGATGTAACCCATGAGATTGAAGCCACGGGCCTCCGGGGCCATCAGCAGGACCTTGTGCCCGTACAGTGTGTCCGGCTGTGCCAGAAACCACAGGACGATCTCTTCCGGCGCCTGCCCCGCTTGCCGTTGCTCGACCACCTTGGCGTGCATCGCCGGCGAGAAGGTGCAGGAAAAGTCGGTAGTGCGGCAGGTGTATACGTCCAGCGTGCAGCCGCACGCGCAACCCAGACGACGCTCGATGCCAATGACCGTCGGGTCGTTGTCGAGCGGACCCATCGGCGCCTTGTTGCGGTCCGGCTGCACGGCAAGCGTGTCGGCGGGCGCTCGGCCAACAGGACGCGGTTGCTGCACCGGTTCCTGGCGCGCCGGTGCCAACAGCGCGACCGGCACGGCCGCCAGCGCCGCCTGTCGCACGAATTCGCGCCGGCTCGCCATTACTCTGCCACCCCGGCCAGGGGAACACTGTAGCCCGATTGTGCTACCGCGCGCCGGCGTTGCGTCCGAACCTGCGGACCGCCCGGCCACATCGTGATCAAACCACCGACGATCAATACACCGCAACCAATCCAGAACCAGCTCACCAGCGGATTCACCATGACCGTAAACTGCGAACGCTCGGTGCCATCCGGTGAGCCAGCATACACCACATAAAGGTCTTCCCGAAGGTCGCTGCGGATGTCCACTTCGGTGGCAGTCTCAAACAACTTGTTGCCGAACGAGTCGAGGTACTGGCGCCGCTCCGACGTGAGCCGTCCCAGCACCACGCCATTCCGGCTGATCTCGAGCGGTGCCGCAGTCACGTGGCGGTTGAGACGGGTATACTGCGAAACACCCATCTGCTTGAGCTGATAGGTGTGCCCGAAGGGCGAACGAATTGTTTCCGACTCGCCAGGCGACAATTCGATCTGCTTCTTCACCTGAAACGCCAGCCCGGTGAACGCGACGAAATAGATCACGATCCCGACGTGGACGATGTAGCCCCCGTAACGCCGACGGTTCCGCGACACGAGATTGATGATCGCCGCACCGAAGTTCTCGGAATGCAGCGTGATCCGGGCACGAATCCCGCGATAAAACTCCTGCGCCACCGTGCCCAGCACAAATCCCGACAGGCCGAGCGCGACCAGCGAATACATGTCACGCAGGCCGAACGCCACGAGCAGCGCCACGGTAACCACGCCGCACGTCGTTGGAACAATGAATTGCCGCTGCAAGTTGGCCGCCGACGCTTTCCGCCAGGCGATCAGCGGCCCAATCCCGGTGAGCAGCAACAGGAAGAGTCCCAGCGGATCGTTGACCTGATCAAAGAACGGCTTCGCGACGGTGATCTTGGTGCCGCTCACCGCTTCGGAGATGATCGGGAAGAGCGTGCCCCAGAGTACCGCGAAGGCGAGCCCAACCAGCGCGAGGTTGTTGAACAGGAATGCCGACTCGCGGCTCAGCAGCGATTCCAGCTGCACTTCGGCCACCAGCATTGGCCACCGCGTATAGAGCAGCGTGAACGAGAGCACACCCGCCACGAGCAGAAGTGCCAGGAAGAAATATCCGATATCCGATTGGGTGAACGAATGCACTGAGGCGATCACGCCGGAGCGGGTGATAAATGTGCCGAAAATCGACAGGAGGAAGGTCCCGATCATCAGCGACACATTCCATCGCTTCAGCATGCCGCGCTTTTCCTGAATCATCACCGAGTGCAAAAACGCAGTCAGCGTGAGCCAGGCCATGAGCGGTGCGTTCTCGACTGCATCCCAAGCCCAGACGCCGCCCCAGCCAAGCTCGACGTACGCCCACCACATGCCAAGGGTGATTCCGATCGACAGGAAGAGCCACGACGCGAGCGCCCATTTCCGCATCGCCACGATCCAGCCGGTATCGAGCGATCGGGACATCAATGCGGCGATCGCGAACGCAAACGGGATGGTGATGCTGATATAGCCGAGATAGAGCAACGGCGGGTGCATCATCATGCCGGGGTTCTGCAATTGCGGGTTGAGCCCCTGCCCGTCAGGTGGCGTGACCGCCATCCGCAGAAACGGACTGGCGTGCCCGAAGAGCATCACCGAGACAAAGAACGACACCACGATGGACGTGACGCCGGCAACGTACGGCAACAGATGCTTCTGTCGCGCCGAGGTGAGCGTCTGCGCCAGCACCGCAAAGATCGAGAGGATCACCGCCCAGAAAAGCATCGATCCCTGTTGTCCTGCCCAGAACGCGGAAACGAGGTAGTAGCTCGGCAAATTGCGCGATGTGTACGCCCACACATACTCAATATTGAAGTCGTGGGCGAAGATGCCGCGCCAGAGCGCCGCTGTTGCGACGAGCAGTGCGGCGCAGGTGGCATACACACCACGGGTCACCGCCGCGGCAAGCACTGGTCGCGACCGCCAGTCGGCGAAGAACGCGATCGCCGCGGTCCAGCAGCCGAACAGCAATGCCGCCCAGAGCGCGAACGTTCCGAGAACAGTCATCGCGAGATCAGGCGGACTTCGACTGTTGCTTCATCACCGGCTCGTACCGCGATCCGCACTTGGCGATCACGTCGGTGGCATGAAACGTCTGGTCGCGTCCGAACTTCCCTTCCACGACCACATCAATGTCATTGGCGTCGGTGAACGTGTCAGGAATACTCGATGACGGGCCGAGATAAATCACCGGAAAGGTCTTGACACCGTCGCTGATCGAAAAGTCGACCCGATGGTTTGCCAGGTCCCGACGGATCGATCCCTTCACAACCTTGGCACTGACTTTCAGCCCCATGTTGTAGAAGTGCGGGTCTTGTTCCGTCTGGGCGATCAATTGCGACGGCGTGAGAAAGTATTTCCCGGTACTCTGGATGCCTTGGTAGATCATCAACGACACTGCCGCCACGATGACCAGCGCGCCGGCCGCGAACTTGGTGCTTGGTTTCACGTAGTTCCTCCGTCAATCGGCATGTCGAATCATAGCGGAGTATCGGCCCACAGTTGGGCCGCGCGCACTGCGCGACGCCACTCCGCCCGACGCTCTTCGCGCCAGCCAGCATGGCGTTTGGGCACAAACACCGTCAGGCCACCAAGGGCAGTGGCCGGCGGCAGTTCGCTGCCAATCCCGATCGCCGCCAGCCGCGCAGCGCCGTAGGCCGTGAGTTCAACCCCGGCAGGGCGCTCCACCGGCACGCCAAGCAGGTCGGCCTGCGCCTGCATTAACCAGTCATTCCGGGTCGCACCGCCGTCCACGCGAAGAGCGGTGACGCCGCCCATCGCCTCTACCAGGTCGGCGGTCTGGTGCGCGATCGCCTCGAGCGTGGCCCGCACCAGGTGGGCACGCGTTGTACCGCGGGTGACGCCGGTGATGGTGCCGCGCGCCTCGGCGTTCCAGTACGGCGCGCCGAGCCCGGTAAATGCCGGCACGAGCACCACGCCACCGGTATCCTCGACACTTGCAGCGATCGCGGCCGTTTCACGAGCGTCCTGGATGAGGCCGAGGCCATCACGCAGCCATTGCACTGCGGCACCGGCCATGAAGACACTCCCTTCGAGTGCCCACGCGCGTTGGCCACGGTCACCGGCCGCGATCGTCGCGAGGATGCCGTGCGCCGGTGTCGGAGGAGCCTCGTCGCCGGTGAACCTGAGCAGAAACGCGCCAGTGCCGTAGGTGACCTTCGCCATTCCCGGCGAGACACAGCCATGACCGAAGAGCGCGGCCTGTTGATCGCCGGCAAGCCCAGCAATGGGGATCGGTGCACCGAACCACTCCGGCGTCGCGATGCCAACAACGCCGGCGCTCGGCACGATTCGCGGCAGAAGTTCGCGAGGCACACCGAAGAGGGCGAGCAACTCGTCGTCCCAATCACCGGTGCGGAGATCGGCGAGTAGCGTACGCGATGCATTGGTCACATCGCTCACGTGCACTGCGCCATTGGTCAGGCGCGCGACGATCCAGCTCTCCACCGTACCGGCACAGAGTTTCCCCACCGCGGCAGCAGTGCGCACGGCGGGATCGTGCAGCATCCATTCGAGTTTCGTCGCCGAAAAGTACGGATCGAGCAGCAGGCCAGTTCGCGCGCGGATTACCGCTTCATGTCCACTCGCGCGCAATTCGGCGCAACGCGCCGCCGTGCGACGATCCTGCCATACGATCGCCGGCCCCACCGGTTTGAGCGTAGCACGATCCCAGATCACCACCGTCTCCCGCTGGTTGGTGACGCCGATCGCCGCGACGGGAACATTGGCAACACGCAGCGCCTCGCGACCTGCCTCGAGCAGCGTGCGAAACAACGTTTCGGCGTCGTGCTCGACCTGTCCGGGCGCCGGGAACGACTGCGGTATTTCGTGATAACCGCGGCCAAGCACCGCGCCGTCGGACGCCACGACAAGTGCCGTTGAGCCGGTGGTTCCCTGGTCGAGTGCGAGGAGGTTTGGCATGAGGGAAAGGTAGGGGGGCATGGGGTATGGGGCACGGGGTATGAGGTCCCGCGCTTCGCGCAGGACGAGGCGTTTTTTTTCACGCCCCAGGCCCCACGCCCCATGCCCGATTCCGTTATCTTTCCGCATGTCTTTTTCCACCCTCCTGCTCGACGTGAGTGACGACGGAATTGCCCTCGTCACCTTCAATCGTCCCGACAAACTCAACGCCTTGAATGCGACGGTGATCGCAGAACTGGACGCGTTGATCAGCCAGGTCGAACAGGACGTGAAGGTCCGCGGATTGATCCTCACCGGCGCTGGCCCCAAGGCCTTTGTCGGCGGCGCCGATATCGCCGAACTGGTGGCGGTCGATCGCGAATCGGGAACGGCAATGGGCGAGCGCGGGTCCCGCGTCTTCCGAAAACTCGAGCAGCTCGACATGCCAGTCCTCGCTGCGGTGAACGGCTTCGCCCTCGGCGGCGGATGTGAACTCGCCATGGCGTGCCACGTTCGACTTGCCGCGCCAAACGCTCGCTTCGGCTTGCCGGAAGTGAAGCTCGGCCTCATCCCCGGCTTCGGTGGCACGGTCCGCCTGCCTCGCCTCGTCGGTCGCGGGCGCGCCCTCGAACTGCTCCTGACCGGTGCGATGATCGACGCGACCGAGGCAGCGCGCATCGGACTGGTGAATCGCGTCGTCGCTGCAGAATCGCTCATCGAAGAGTCGCGCGGGTTGCTGCGCCTCATGCTCGCCAATGGTCCGCTGGCCGTACAGCTCGCCATGCGCGCGGTGGACGGCGGACTCGAGCTGTCGGTGGACAATGCGTTCGCGCTTGAGTCGAAGTTCTTTGGCGACGCCTGCGCGAGCGAGGACAAGGGAGAAGGCACGCGCGCGTTCCTGGAAAAACGCTCACCGGTGTTTCACGGCCGCTGACGTGATGCAGGCTGTCGAGTTGGTGCTGCGGAGTTACCGCAATCTGGCGGACGCGGCGCTGGAGCTTCCAGCGGACGGCGTGGCATTGATCGGTCCTAATGGTCATGGGAAGACCAATCTGCTCGAGGCTCTGGCGTATCCAGTGCTCTTCCGATCGGTGCGCGGCGCACCCGATCGCGAAGTCGGTCAGTTCGGCGGCCCGGGATTTCAGGTTGGTGTGACGACGGCAAGCGGATCGAATGTGGTCGCAACGTATTATGCACCGCAGCGACGGAAGCGGATCACGATCGACGGCGAAGAGCAATCGACAATTGCTACGGCGATCGGACGGTGGCTCGCGGTGGGGTTCTTCCCCACCGATCTGGTGCTGGTACAGGGTGGTGCCGCCGAGCGACGTCGCTGGCTCGATCGAATGCTGTCGCTCGCGGATCGCACCTATCTTGAAGCGCTGATGCGGTATCGCGGGGCACTGGCCCAGCGAAATGCCGCACTGAGGACGGCGAACATCGCAGCCGCGGATGCATTCAATCCTGCGCTGGCTTCGGCGGGATCGGCACTCGCGAGGGGGCGTCGGCGGTGGGCAAGCGACGCGGCGTCACTCTGGCGGGCCGAATTGGCGACACTCGGAGAAGCCGCTGCTGTCACGTTGCGCTATCGCGGCGATGAAGCGCTGGACGAAGCGGGCGCATGGGAGGAGCTGTTGATCGCGTCGCGATCGCGTGACATCGCCAGGGGCCAGACGCACGTCGGACCGCATCGCGACGACGTGGTCCTGGGACTCGGTGGTCACACGTTGCGGCACTACGGTTCGACTGGTCAGCAGCGCACCGCGGCCATTGCGCTTCGGTTGCTCGAGCTGGAGACGCTCGCCGATGCACGGCACGTTCGTCCGGTCCTGCTGGTGGATGACGTGTTCGCCGAGCTGGATCACGATCGCCAACGACGCCTGGCGAAGCGGTTGGTCGCACGGCCTGGACAGCGAATCGTTACTGCGCCGCGCGCAGAAGAATTGCCGGCAGAGCTCGACCTTCCGCGCTGGGACGTGCAGCACGGAATGATCCACCCGGTCGCGACGGCGGCCGCATGACGGCACCGCGCAAACCGTCAACGTTGAGTGATGCACTCGACGCGTGGGTGACCAAGCACGGCATGATCAAGCGGTTCGATCTGGCCGTTGCCGTCGCCGACTGGTCCGATGCTGTGGGGCCACAGATTGCCGCGGTCACCCGGGCATTGTCGGTGACGCCGGATGGGACGTTGATGGTTCGTGTCGCAACGCATGCGTGGGCCACCGAACTCGGACTGATGGCCCCACGCATCCTGACCCGGTTGAATGGCGACAAGCGTGGCCGGGTGCAACACATTCGCTGGCAGGTCGGACCGCTCGACCAGCCCTGAACAATCTCGATCGCGGGGACGCATGACGAAACAAGACGAATACGGCGCAGACAGCATCACCGTCCTCAAGGGTCTCGAGGCGGTGCGCAAGCGTCCCGGCATGTACATCGGGTCCACCGGTGAAAACGGACTGCATCATCTCGTGTACGAGGTGGTCGACAACTCGATCGACGAAGCGCTCGCCGGTTTCGCAACCCGGATCGATGTCACGGTGCACCGCGACAACTCGGTCACCGTGGTCGATGATGGGCGCGGCATCCCGGTCGACCTTCACCCCACGGAAAAGATTCCGGGCATCGAGCTCGCGCTTACTGTGCTGCACGCGGGCGGCAAGTTCGACAAGAATTCCTACAAGGTCTCTGGCGGCCTGCACGGTGTCGGTGTCTCGGTCGTGAATGCGTTGTCTGAAAAGCTCGTTGCAACCGTCGATCGTGGCGGCGCCCGTCACCAGATGACCTTCGTGCGCGGCCAGACCACGCAGAAGCTCACGGTCATCGGCATGGCGGCAGGCACTGGAACGACCATCTCGTTCAAGCCAGATCCACTCATCTTTCCAGTCATTGAGTTCTCGTGGAACACGCTGGCCGATCGGCTTCGCCAGCTCGCTTTCCTCAACGGCGGGATCTCGATCATCCTGACCGACGAGCGCGGCGACGCGCCGAAGAGCGAGACATTCCATTACAAAGGCGGCCTGGTCGAGTTCGTGTCCTGGCTCAATCGCAACAAGAAGGTGTTGCACCCCAAGCCAGTGCACTTCTCGGCAACCCGCGATGATGTGGACGTCGATATCGCGCTGCAGTACGAGGAGGGCTACAACGAAAACACTTTCACCTTCGTCAATAACATCAACACGCACGAAGGCGGTACGCACCTCACCGGCCTGCGATCGGCGCTGACGCGGACGATCAACGACGTCGCCAAGAAGTCCAACGCAATGAAGAAGGCGGACTTCACGCTGAGCGGCGATGACGCGCGCGAAGGGCTTACCTGCGTGCTGCACGTCAAGGTGCGCGAGCCGCAGTTCGAGGGCCAGACCAAGACCAAGCTTGGCAACAGCGAAGTGGAAGGGATCGTTCGCGCCATCGTCAACGATGGACTCGGCACCTTCCTCGACGAAAATCCCGGTGTCGGTCGGGCGATCATCGAAAAGGCCGTGAGTGCCGCCCTCGCGCGCGAGGCCGCGCGCAAGGCCCGCGACCTGGTCCGGAAAAAGTCCGGGCTTGAGAATGCCGTACTTCCCGGCAAGCTGGCGGATTGTTCGCTTGAGGATCCCGCGATGTGCGAGATCTATCTCGTCGAGGGCGACTCCGCCGGAGGGTCGGCCAAGCAGGGTCGCGACCGTTCATTCCAGGCGATCCTGCCGCTGCGCGGCAAGATCCTGAACGTCGAACGTGCCCGCATCGACAAGATTCTCGGCAACGAGGAAATCCGGTCGATGATCACCGCCATCGGCTGTGGAGTGCGCGAAGACTTCAATATTGCCGAAGCGCGATATCACAAGATTATCCTGATGACCGACGCCGACGTGGATGGCGCCCATATCAGGACGCTGCTGCTGACGTTCTTCTTCCGGCAGATGCCGGAGTTGATCGAGTCGGGATACATCTACATCGCACAGCCGCCGCTCTATCGCGTCGCCCGCGGCAAGGAAGAGTACTACGCGTACACGGAAGAGGAGCGCGCCGAGTTCTCGAAGCGCCTCTCCGACGGCGGCAAGGGAAATGTTGGTACGCAGCGCTACAAGGGTCTCGGTGAAATGAATCCGGACCAGCTCTGGAAGACCACGATGGACCCCAACACGCGCACGATCCTTCGCGTCACGCTGGAGGATGCCGTCGAGGCGTCGAAGCTGTTCGATGAGTTGATGGGAGACGACGTGGAGCCGCGCCGCCTGTTTATCGAGGCGAATGCGAAATACGTGTCGGTACTTGACGTCTAGCTGATTCCGGGGCGTTGTGTCGGGGTGCAGCATGCTGCACCCCGACATGCTTTAACGCACCCCGGGCAGCGGCGAATGCCCGCTCCCTGGTCCCCAGTCATCAGCATCGCTGTCCACCGCGTCGGCGGCCGCCTTGGCGTCCGGATCATCGCGAATCTCTCGCTCAGCCGCTTCCAGCTCATCCTTGTCAATTGGCGTGTCGACGTCGTCCTCGGGAGACGCCCTGTTGTCCTGCCGCTTGCCGATGCCGAGCAGCCAGACGAGCAACGCTGCCATCGCGGCAATCCCGAGCCAGGTGCTCGCCATCACTCCTCCCCGTATGGTTTGGCACCTGCCGATGTGACCCGCCATGAAATCAGCGGCAGCGGTGCCACTGCCCCCTCGCCAATACTGATCGCTGCCTGCACTGAAATCACCGCCCGCGCGGCATCCTCAGCGGCGCGTGCGTGCACCACGGCGAGCCGGTCACCCTTCGCCACGCGTTGCCCGGGCTTCACTGGAACTTCAAGCCCGACGTCGGGCAACACCTTGTCGGTTGCAACGCGACGACCGCCGCCGAGATCGATGATCGCGCGCCCGAGCGCTCGCGGCTCGACCTGCGTCACGACGCCGTCGCGTTGCGCAAGGACGTCGCGTTGAATGGGCGCGCGCGCGAGGCGCTCGGGATGCTCTATGGTGCTGGCATCTCCGCCCTGCGCCGCCACCATCTTTGCGAACAGCTCAAGTGCGCGGCCCGAGACAATCGTCTGTTCAAGTCGTCGGCGCGCGGCCACGGCCTCGGTATCGAGACCGGCGAGCAACAGCATCTCGACCCCGAGCGCGAACGTCAGTTCCATGAGATCGGCGGGGCCTTCGCCGCGCAGGCCAGCGATCGATTCGATGACCTCGAGCGCATTGCCGCACGCTATGCCGAGTGGGCGGTCCATGGCCGTAATCAGCGCCACCGTCGGGCAACCACGTGCGGCGCCAAGGGCGATCATGGTGTTCGCCAGCGCGAGTGCGCGTTCCGGCTCGGGGAGGAACGCACCCGAACCAATCTTCACATCGAGCACCAGTCCGTTGAGTCCTTCCGCCAGTTTCTTGGACATGATCGATGCGCTGATCAGCGGAATCGATTCGACCGTGGCCGTCACGTCACGCAGCGCGTAGATCTTGCCGTCGGCCGGTGCAATTTCGGCCGTCTGTCCAATCATCGCAGCACCGAGCGAGCGCACTTGCGCCTCGGTCGCGGCCAGCGAGAGACCGGTGGTGAATCCCGGAATCGCCTCGAGCTTGTCCAGCGTTCCCCCGGTGTGCCCGAGCCCACGCCCAGACATCATCGGGACCAGGACGCCGCATGCCGCAAGCATCGGGGCCAGCAGCAAGGACGTCTTGTCGCCGACGCCCCCGGTGGAGTGCTTGTCGATCCGGGGGCGTGTTTCGCCGGCGAAGTGCAGGCGGTCGCCCGAGCCGAGCATGGCGTCGGTGAGCGCGGAAAGTTCCTCGGGCTCGAGGCCACGAAAGAAGATCGCCATCGCCATGGCGGCCATCTGGTAGTCGGGCACTTGGTTCCTGGTGTACGCGGCGATCAACTCGCGCCACTCGTCGCCAGTGAGCGCACCGCCGTCTCGCTTGCGTTCAATCAGGCGTGGTACAACCATTCAGCCTCAGGCCTCGCGGCCCATCTCACTTTTCGAGAAGGAATTCCAGTGACCGCTCGGGTTGGTCGATCCATGCTCGCCTTCGCCTGCGTCGTTCTCCCGACGCAGCTCTCGGCGCAGGTCGACCAACTCGCCGCTGGAATTCACGCCGAAGAAATTCACGATCTCGCGGCCGCGCGCACCCATTTCGAAATGCTGTTGCGACACGATCCGCACAGCTACGAGGCCAATTGGCGCCTCGCGATGGTTTTGATCGACCTTGCCAAGCAGACCTCGGACAAAGTGAAGAGTCCGGCACGCGATTCACTCTACGTCGATGCGGAAAACTACGCACATCGCGCCGTCGCTGCGGACCCGGGTGGCTCCGAGGGGCATTTCGCCCTGGCCAACGCCGTCGGTCGCGGTGCCCTCACCAAAGGCACCAAGGAGCGAATCCGGCGGGCATCGATCGTCCGGAACGAGGCCCTCCGAGCCATTGACATCGAGCCACACCACGATGGAGCGTGGCACATCCTCGGCCGCTGGAACGCTGAGATCATGCGCCTTCCAGCGATCGAGAAGTTCTTCGCCAAGAACTTTCTCGGTGCATCCGTGTTCGGCGCCGCGTCTTGGGAAGAGGCCGAACGCGACCTGCGCCTTGCCGTGCAATACGCGCCAGCCAGGATCGTGCATCGCTTCGACCTCGCGGAGATCATGATTTCCCGGCGTGAATGGGCCGCTGCCAAGGTGGAGCTGGACGCCGTGGCGACACTTCCCAGCATCGACGTCTCCGACAGCGCGTACAAGCGGCAAGCTCGCGACCGGATGGCCGTCGTCATGTCGAAATTGCGACCGTGACTTCGAAGGTGCTCCGCGATGAGGTCGCATCCCTGCGCGGGCAGATCGCCCGGGCGAATCGCGCATACTATGAGCTCGATGCGCCCGAACTGAGTGACGCCGAATGGGACCGGCTGTTCCATCGCCTCCAGGCGATCGAGACAGCACACCCGGAACTCATGACGCCGGATTCGCCGACCCAGCGCGTTGGCGGTGCGCCGGCGACGCACCTCCCCAAGCATCCGCATCTCCGGCCGATGTTGTCGCTTGCCAATGCATTTTCCGATGATGAACTGCGTGCGTGGGAAGAGCGCAATGCACGGCTCGCGGCCGCCGTGGTCGGCGGAGGATACAATCTCGAGGTCAAGATCGATGGCACCGCCGTCTGCCTGACCTATCGCGCGGGTCGTCTGCTTATCGGCGCAACCCGCGGCAACGGCGCGATCGGCGAAGATGTGACCGCCAACCTGCGGACCATCGACGATATCCCGTTGCAACTCGATGGGAACGACTGGCCAGCGCTGATGGAAGTGCGCGGCGAGGTCTACTTCCCCGCCGAAGCATTCAGGAAGCTGAACGCGCGCCGCGAACGTGACGGCGACGAACCGTTCGCCAACCCGCGCAATGCCGCCGCCGGCGGCCTGCGGCAACTCGATCCCGCCACGACACGCAGTCGGCGCCTGCGCTGCTTTGCCTTTCAGGTCGTTCCGATCGAAGGTGCATTCGCGATCGCCACCCATAGCGACATGCTGGCGACGCTCCAGCGGTGGGGCTTCCAGATCGAGCCGCACCATGCTCGCGTGGCCAACCTCGACACGGCGATCGCTCGCATCGCGAAACTCGAGGCGATGCTACCGTCGCTGCCGTTCGGCGCGGACGGTGTGGTCGTCAAGGTCGACCGCCGTGATTTGCAGGAAGAACTTGGGACGATCAGCGACCGCGAGCCGCGCTGGGCGATCGCTCGCAAGTTTGCGCCCGAAGTGGCAATCACGCGCCTCCTCGCGATTCGCGTTAACGTCGGGCGCACCGGGGCGCTGGCACCATTCGCCGATCTCGAGCCCGTGGAGCTCGGCGGCGTCACCATCAGCAGCGCGACGCTGCACAACGACGAGATCGTGGCGCAGAAGGACGTGCGCGTCGGCGACATGGTTGAAGTCGTTCGCGCCGGCGAGGTGATTCCCAAAATCCTCGGTCCAGTGCTCAAGGATCGCCCGAAGGGTGCCGTCCCGTGGGTTCCGCCAGATCGCTGTCCTGCCTGCGATACGCCGGCCGTGCGGGATCCGGAAGAGGTGATGCGTTACTGCCCCAACCCGGTCTGCCCGGGACGGCTCCTCGAATCGATCATCCACTTCGCCTCGCGCGACGCGATGGACATTCGGGGTCTGGGCGAAGAACGCGTCCGCCAACTGCTCGACGCGAAGCTGATTGCGAATGTCGCCGACCTGTACGCCTTGACGATTGAACAATTGGTGGCGCTTGATCGTTTCGCCGAACAATCGGCCACGCAACTTGTCGCCGCGATTGCGATGTCGCGAAGCCAGCCGTTTTCCACGCTGTTGTACGGGCTTGGTATTCGCCATGTCGGCAAGACTGTGGGACTCGCGTTGGCGAGACACTTCAAGTCGCTCGACGGGCTTCGTGTGGCGACCATCGAGGACTTCGCCGGTGCCCGAGGGATCGGACCGACGATCGCGGCCGCGGTGACCGGATGGTTTCAGGACCCACGATCGGCGGCGTTGATTGAGGGGCTACGGGAGCATGGGTTGAATTTCAGCGAGCCGCAGGTTGAAATCGGCGACGGACCGTTCACCGGAAAAACCATCGTCTTGACTGGCACTCTCCCCACGCTCAGCCGAACGGAAGCAACTTTTCGGATTGAGCGCGCCGGTGGAACTGTCACATCGGGCGTATCGAAGAAGACGTCGCTAGTCGTGGCCGGCGCCGAAGCCGGCAGCAAGCTCGACCGAGCTCGCCAGCTCAAGATCGAGGTGATCGATGAGGGCGAGCTCTTGCGGCGGCTTGGGCTTCAGCCGTAGGTTCGCTCCCCCCGAAACATTGCCGGCGGTCATGACCACATTCCATATCGCAGCCACATCACTCCATCGCCTGCGGCGTCGACTGCTTGCCGCCGGGCCTGGGGTAGCTGCCGAAATCTTGCAGGATGCTGGGTTCGCGACAGGCGAGGCGATGTTCGGATCGTGGAGCGATCGGGTCAGCGACCGGACCGGTGTGGGTGATAGCGGCCAGCTTGATGCCGCATGGTTCGCTCCGCTGATGGCAGATCTCTGCACGAATCTCGGCTGGGGCACACTCGCGGTGGACACGCTGGGTGAGCGTGCGATCCTGTTCAGCTCCCCCGATTGGGAGGAAGCCGAGCCGGGAAGCACCGATCACGCCGGCTGCTATTTCAGTTGTGGTTGTCTGGCAGCATTTCTGACCGCGCAGGCTGGTGCGGCACTGGCGGTGTTGGAAGTGGAATGCCGCTCGTGCGGCGGCGCCCACTGTCGCTTTTTGGCGGGTTCTGCCGAAACACTGGCGGTGGTGTATGACCTGATCGCTGCGGGAAGGACCTGGCGTGATGCGTTTACTGAACACGAGTTGCCGGTCTGACTTAGTTGCCGCCGACCTCGTGATCCCATGGCAACACGATCGCCTTCTCGGTGACAAACGCGTGAAAATCCGGTAGCCACCTCCCGGTCTGGAACGATACCGCCGTGCGAATGTCCGCCGGCTTGGCCCCCTGCACCGCATGCACCGCCAGCCGCATCGTGTCACCGCTGTCACAGGTCTCGTCCACGAGCAACACCCGTCGCCCACGCACTGACGGCGGCGGCCCCGAGATCAGTTCCGGCTCGGCTCCCTCCCGCGGACGACCAATCAGGATGATCGCAAGCTCGCGCTGCAACATGCTTGCGATGATGGCGGCCGGGATAACGCCAGCCTTGGCGATGCCAACGATGATTTCGGGGTCGTAGTCGCGCGAAACGTGCAGCGCGAGCGCGCGACAGAGCTCCCCGAAAAACGGCCAATCCACATCGAGAATCTCGCGGGCGGGTTCTGGGCGGCGGCGGGGCATGGGGGAACATAGCGGTGGGGGGTTGGCATGGGGCATGGGGCATGGGAGATGCGCCCCACGCCCCATGCCCCATGCCTGTTACCTTTTCCCCTAATGTGGACTAACAATGCCCGGCACCCCTCATGAGTTGGTGGCAGCGGATCCTGAGTGGCGAGGGGGCCGTCAAGCCGCAGCGGCTTGACTACCTCAACGAGGGGCTCGCCCTCGAACGTCAGGGGGACTACGACGGAGCGATTACGTCGTACCAGCTGGCGCTCCGCGATGACCCGAACAACGTCAAGACGCTGCAATACATCGCGATCGCGCTGTCCCGAACTGGCCGTCGCGAAGAAGCCATTCGCCAGTATCGCCGGGCTCTTGAACTGGCGCCCGAGCTGTCCGGTGCCCACTACGGCTTGGCGTACCTGTTGATCAAGCGTGGTGACCTTGACCGGGCGGCCGAACATCTCCGGCAGTTTCTTGCCAAGCCGCCGCGGGATCCCGAGATGACCCGTTGGGTCGACTTCGCCCGCGAAACACTCGGTCAGCTCGAGTCGACCGATACACCGCTTACTGCGGACGGAACAGCGACGTGAAATGGCTCGCCGTACTTTCGCTCACCGCCATCGCCGCATGCGGCTCCCTGACAGAGCAGGCGGGCGGGGTTGTCGCGCTCGAGGTGACCGGCATTTCAGCGCCCACGCTGGCCGTTGGCCATTCGCTGACGCTGCACGCTCGCGCCCTCGATATCCAGGGTGACTCGGTCGCGGCCGACCTGTTTTGGCGGACACCAGACACCGCGCTGGTGACCCTTGATACCGTGGGCGGTGTTGTGGTCGCCCGCACGAGCAGCGGAATTGCCCGGGTTCAGGCTCGCGTCGGTACACTCCTCTCCAACGTGATTTCGATCACGCTGCGCGACTCGACCACGTCGGTGCGCGCGCCGCGGTGACACCGCCAACCACACTCAACGAGCTCTTCTTCGGCGCAGCGGCACGCTACGCTGGCCGACCCGCGGTCATGCGGCGCAAAGAGGGCGGCCGCTGGCGGGATGTGACGTTCGATACGTTGTTCACCCGCGTACACCACGTCAGTTGCGCACTTCGGGAATTGCCGCTGAGTCCTGGCGACCGCTTCGCCATCCTCTCCGAGAATCGGCCAGAGTGGGCGGTCGCCGACTACGCCTGCTTGGCCGCACGACTGGTCGATGTGCCGATCTACCTCACGCTGCCCGCATCGCAAATGGCGTACATCCTGCGCGACGCCGGTGCGAAGGGGATCTTCGTGTCGTCGGCCGAGCTCCTGCACAAAGTGCTCGACGTACGCCACGAGCTCCCTGAACTGAAGTACATCGTGATGTTCGACGGTGAATCGGCTGCCGAAGGAGTGATCTCACTCCACGAATTCGAGTCGCGCGGGCGCGAAGCGGTCGCGCGACAGCCCACCTGGCAAATCGACGCATTGTCGGTCGCGCCGGACGACCTCGCGACGCTGATCTACACTTCTGGCACCACCGGTGAGCCAAAGGGCGTCATGCTCTCACACGGCAACATCACCAGCAACGTGGTGGCGGCACTGCAGGTCCTGCCGATTGGGCCAACGGACGAGTGCCTGTCGTTCCTGCCACTGTGTCACAGCTTCGAGCGGATGGTTGGCCATTTCACGATGCTGCAGGCCGGTTCGGTCATCAACTACGCGTCCAGCGTCGATGCCGCAGCACGCGAGATCGGCGAGGTCCGTCCGACGATTCTGGCATCGGTGCCGCGACTGTATGAAAAGATCTACGCCGCAGTCCTTGCCAAGGCAGGCTCCGGTGGAATCGCGTCCCGGGTGATCTTCACCTGGGCCCGCGAGGTGGGCGAAGCGCGGCTCACCGCTCGCCTTGCTGGACGACGTGGATCGGTGATTACCTCGTTTGCGTATCGCATCGCCGACCGGTTGGTGTTTCGCAAGCTGCGCGAGCGAATGGGTGGCAGGATTTATTTCGCAGTCTCCGGTGGCGCACCGCTCAACGCCGACATCTGCCGATTTTTTCTCTCCGCAGGCCTGACGATCTTCGAGGGATACGGCCTGACCGAAACGTCGCCAGTCATGACTGCGAATTCATTCGCCATGCTCAAGCCGGGAACGGTGGGCCGCACCATCCCTGGCGTCGAGATCCGCATTGCCGAGGACGGCGAGATCGTGACGCGCGGGCCGAACGTGATGAAAGGGTATTGGCACAAGCCGGAAGCCACCGCAGAAGCGATCGACCGCGACGGCTGGTTTCATACCGGTGACATCGGCGAGATCGACAGCGACGGCTGCCTGCGCATTACCGACCGGAAGAAAGACCTGCTCAAGACAGCCGGCGGCAAGTATGTGGCGCCGCAACCGATCGAAGGAATGCTGAAGACCAATAAATTCTTCGCCAATGCCGTGATGCTCGGTGATCGCCGCCCTTTCCCGATCATGCTCCTTGTGCCGAACTTCCCGGCCCTCGAAACGTGGATGGCTGAGGAAAAGATCGCCAAGATGTCGCCCCACGACGCGGTAGCCGACGCTCGTGTCCGGGAGAAAGTGGAACGCGAAGCCCGCAAGAGCCTGCGCGACCTCGCCCAGTTCGAGACGCCCAAGAAGTTCCTTGTCCTGGCAAACGACTTTACTGTCGAGTCGGGGGAATTGACGCCAACAATGAAAGTCCGGCGCAAGATCGTCGAGAAAAACTACGCGGAGCAGATCGAGGCGCTGTACGCAGGGGCGGAACACTAGGCTTCAGCGCCGCGTCGCCACCCACACCCCATCGGCATTCCCCAACACCTGCGCATCGCCGCTTGGCGGTTCACCAACCCCCACCGCCCGCAGTCCCGGCAGCGCACTCCGCAACGCGGCTTCCTGCCACATCGCTGCATCGTCGCCGAGAATTACACCGCGCATGGCATGGGTCTTCAGCGGCCAGGCACCGCTGAGAATTACACTCATCGAATTGGTCGACTGAACATCCAGTGGCGGATTGACTGCGACGAACGATACGCCGGGTAGCAACAGCGCGATCTCCTGGCCGAGGGATCCGGCGTTGCCGCCCAGTGCGACCCACCCACCCGGACCATCGAGACCCAGCATCGCATGCGCAGCGGCCGCGTCGAACGGAGGAGCCGCTGTGCCGCGCCAGCTCTCACCGAAGTCCGGCACGCCGTCACTCCATGCAGTACTCCAGCCGCACACGGCGCAGCCAAGGTGGCCCGCCATGACGCGGCGCTGCTCCATCCGATCGGGAAGGAGTACGAGAAACGCTTCCGCGTGCTCACGCGGACAGCGCAGATGATCAGTGAGTTCGATGTGCACGGATCAGGGTCGGAACTCGACCCACGTCATCGCGCCGGCCCGCACCGTGACGGTGCGCGCGATCCGCTTGCCATCGATCACGACGAAGAGCTGATGCGTGCCTTCCGGCACGTCAGTGATGGCAAAGTGCTCGCCGTAGAGCGGATGCGGGCGGTTGCGCGGCCCGTACGTCTCGGCAAATGCAAATGGTGTTTCGCGCGGGAGCGGCTTATTGACGCCGTAGACGCGTGCCTGCGGAATCGGCTTGCCGGTGCTGTCCACCACGGTACCGGCGATGAGCCCAGTCCCCGGGATCGGCGTGATCCAGAGTTCCGGATTGGTGGTGAACTGCGGATAGCGGTTGAGCGAGTCGATAACTGGCTTCACCGAGTCGGTCGGAGCAGCGTGCACCTCGAGATGCATGTGATCATTCGTTGCGCGACCGGTGTGCCCGACGCGCGAAATCACGTCACCGCGATTCACCCGGTCGCCAACCTTCGCGATCAGCTCGGAGTTGTGATAGTAGACCGAGAAGACGAAGTATTTCTTCTCGCCCACCACGAGCATGGTATCGTGCCGAATCCCGACCACCAGCGCTCCCTGCTCCGCTCGGCCGGCGTACACCACAGTGCCATTGCCGATGGCATGTACCGACGTCCCGTCTGGATTGTTGAACTCGATCCCCTGGTGCGGCTGGAAGTAGCCGCCCATCGTCGACCCCCAGCGATACGTCTGGTCGTTCCGATCGTTGTCCTGCGTGGCGATCGGCCGCGCAAACCATGGCGACCAGTTCTTGGCACTGCCAGCAACCGGTCCGGGCCCAGCGGTGCTTCCGACGATCGCCGGATGTCCATCAACATCCACGGAGAAAATGCGGTCGCGGGGAAGGCGACCACTCCATGGAATGCA
Organism: Gemmatimonadota bacterium; assembly: GCA_025360265.1. Taxonomy (GTDB): domain Bacteria; phylum Gemmatimonadota; class Gemmatimonadetes; order Gemmatimonadales; family GWC2-71-9; genus Palsa-1233. The sequence goes on along the minus strand of JANYCP010000281.1, from coordinate 1,597 downwards.
AGCGCTCCCGGTGTGTGTGAAGTCGCGTCGCAGACAGCCATTCATGTTCAGGCGATCGTCGCCTCGAAGATGACTTACCCACCAGCCGTCGGTATCAGCGACGACCTTGAGCACGTACTCGCTTCGGAGCACCTCGATGGCGGTGTCCGCCGGCCCCTTTGCCGCAGGCCCGACGCTGTCGCCGAACGCCGTCCAGTGTGCGCCATCGTCCGTCGTAGCCTGCAGCCCGTCAGCCGTACCGATCACTACTGTATCACCGCGGATCACGATGCCATCTGGCGCGACGTACTGCCACTCGGGACCCAATTGCGTGAAGGTCCAGTTGCGCCACGTCCTGCCGTTATCGAGCGAAAGTCCCCAGCCGTTGCCCACGGTACCGTACCAGACCTCACCCTTCGCGCCGAACGCGATTGCATTGACGAAATCCCACGAGATCGATGTGGAGTCGCTGCGATTGCGGCCGATCTGTCGCATCGGAATGGACGCGCTGGCACTCTTCACGAACATGCCACGGCCGTAGGTGCCGTACCACGTGTCACCGTTCGGAGCCCGCGTTGTTGCAAGGATTTGCGTCGGAATGCCTGCCGAATCCGGAATGATGGGCGCCTGCGCCGCGACCGACGCCGTCGCCAACAACGAAGCTGCGACGCCAATCACCAATCGCCTCATGCCGGCCCCAACCGTATCGATTCGAGGTGCACATGACTCGGCGCGGTCAACGCGTAAATCACGGCCTCCGCCACATCGCTGGTGCAGAGCATATCAGCTCGCCGGGTAAATCCTTCGTGATGATCCGGATCGACGGGATCCCACGCGGCGGTATCGGTCGGGCCGGGCGAGATCAGCGTACAACGCACACCGGTGCCACGAAACTCCTCGCAAAGCACCTCATGCAGGCCACGCGCCCCAAACTTCGAAGCCGCATACGCCGAATTCCCCGCAAATGCCTTGGCGTCGGCCACGCTACCGATCAGCACGTGCACCCCGCGACCGCGCCCACGCATCGCCGGCAGGAAATGTCGGGCGATGGCGAGCGGCGCTTCAAGATTGATCGCCAGCTGTTCTCGCAGCAGCGCGTCGGTCGTTTCCTCAAGCGGGGCAATCATGAACGCACCAGCATTGCTCACCACCGCATCCGGAATTCCGCCCGCCGCGATCTCCCGCAACACCCGATCGCGGTCGCGCGCGTCGGCGAGATCGGCCCGATAGTCCACCGCACCGTCGAGCGGCGGCATCGCAGAACGCGCGACCCGGATCACGGTCGCGCCAAATGCCGCAGCACCACTGGCGATCGCCGCCCCGATGCCGCGGGAGGCGCCGGTGACGAGGACGCGCTGTCCGGCGAGTGCCAACGTCACCGGACGCGTATCAGCCACCACGATACTCCACGAAGTTGCGCGGTGTTTCCCAGAGACGCACGCACGCCAGCGCACCCGATGGAACGCGCGATGCGAGCTGCTCCCAGATAAATCGCGCCACGTTCTCAGTGGAGGCGAGGCGCGTTGCGAACCATGGCACGTCGAGATTCAGGTTACGATGGTCGAGATGGGCATGCACATGCTCGTCGAACAATGCCTTCAGGATGCCGACATCCACT
>JANYCP010000276.1 GCA_025360265.1 Gemmatimonadota bacterium | reverse complement strand
GCGATGACCATGCTCGGCCACCGCAGCACCGTTGCCATCACCATGAAGGAAATGCTGGTGTTCGCCCGCGCGGTGTGTCGCGGCGCCGAGCGGGCGTTCGTAGTTGGCGACTTGCCGTTCCTTTCCTATCAGCCGTCTGATCGAGACGCGGTGCGCAATGCCGGCGCATTTATCGCCGCCGGATGCGACGCGGTGAAATGCGAGGGAGGCTCCCGGATCGCACGCCGTGTCCGCGCCATGACCGACGCCGGTGTCGCCGTCATGGGGCACCTCGGCCTGACACCCCAATCCCTCGGCCAGCTCGGCGGCTATCGCGTGCAGGGGAAAACGCTCGCTGCCGTGGAGCGGTTGCTCGAGGACGCGCTCGCACTTCAGGAAGCCGGAGCATTCGCCATTCTGCTCGAAGCGCTTCCACCTGAAGCATCGGTGTATCTGCGCGAACGACTGGATCTCCTGGTATACGGTATCGGCGCCGGCCCCGGACTCGACGGGCAGCTCGTCATCTCGCATGACATACTCGGCAATTTCGTCGGCGATATCCGCCCACGATTCGTTCGCCGATACGCCGACCTCGACGCGGTTGTCACCACGGCGTTTCGAGAATACGCCAGCGACGTGCGCAGCGCACGCTTCCCGGCCGCCGAACATTGCTACCCCATCGACGCACACGACGCCGAATGCATTCGCACGGCGCGCACCCAACTCAACTCACCCGTCACCGCAGCGAGCGCCTGAATGTCGAGCACACTCTTTCTTCCTGCCATCCTCGCCAAGTTCGCCGACGGCAATGCGATTGCGAGCGATGCCAGCACGGTTGGCGATGTCGTCGCCGACGTTGCAGCCCGGTATCCCCGGCTCGCCGAACGGCTCCGCGGTGCAGACGGCCAGCCGTACCCGTATGTCACTTTCTACCTCAACGACGAAGACATCCGCTTTCAAGGTGGCTTCGCGGCGACAGTGCGCGACGGTGACGAGCTGACCGTTGTTCCAGCAATCGCGGGAGGATGACGCCATGACCAACGCAACATTGCCCGATCTCTCGCACGAAGAACTGCGCCGCTACGGCCGGCACCTCATCCTCCCCGATGTCGCCATCGGTGGACAGCGCAAGCTCAAGGCGGCGCGCGTTCTGCTCATCGGCGCTGGCGGACTCGGTTCTCCCCTGGCGCTCTATCTTGCCGCTGCTGGTATCGGCACGCTTGGACTCGTCGACTTCGACGTCGTCGAAGCGAGCAACCTGCAGCGCCAGATCCTGCATGGCACCAAGGACATCGGCCGCCCCAAGCTCGCGTCGGCGCGAGATCGCATTGCCGACATCAATCCGCACGTTCGGACCGAGCTTCACGACACGCGGCTCACCGCCGCCAATGCACTCGGCATCTTGCGCGAGTACGACATCGTGATCGATGGCACCGACAACTTTGCCACGCGCTATCTCACCAACGATGCCTGCGTCATTCTCGGCAAACCAAACGTCTATGGCTCGATTTTCCGATTCGAGGGTCAGGCATCGGTGTTCGCGACGACCGATGGCCCATGCTATCGCTGCCTCTTCGCCGAGCCGCCACCTCCGGGCTTGGTGCCGAGCTGCGCCGAAGGCGGGGTCCTCGGGGTACTCCCCGGCTTGATCGGCACCATTCAGGCAACTGAAGCGGTCAAGCTCATTCTCGGCATCGGCAATCCGCTGATCGGCAGGCTGCTCTTGGTCGATACGCTGGGTGCGACCTTCCGCACAGTGAAGGTGCGCAAGAATCCGTCGTGCCCGGCATGCGGTACGCGCGAGATTCGTGAGTTGATCGACTACGACGAGTTCTGCGGCAGCAGCATCGAGCCACACGGCCGGTCCATTCCGCAGATCACCGCCCGTGATCTGTTTGAGCGCCTCAAGCGCGGTGATGACCTCGACCTGATCGATGTGCGGGAGCAATACGAGTGGGATATCGCGCACATCGACGGTGCGCGATTGCTCCCACTGGAGCATGTACCGACGTCACTCAACACCATCGACACGGCGCGAGATGTGGTGCTGCTCTGCAAGAGCGGCGGACGGAGTGCGGCCGCGGTGAGTCACCTGCAAACCGTTGGCTACCGCAAAGTCTGGAATCTCCGCGGCGGAATTGACGCCTGGAGCGAAGAGGTGGACGCAAATGTCCCACGCTACTGAAGTGCTGTCGGCACTGCCCCAACACTGCAAGCTTTGCGATTGCGAAGCTGCCGCCGAGCCAATTGCCATCTGCGAGCGGTGTCTGGGTCCGCTTGAGCCGACCTATCCCGCGGATCGCAGGTACCCAGGCCGCGACGAGATCGCGAGCCGGCAGCAAACGATCTGGCGCTACCGCGAATGGCTGCCATTCGAGGGCGAGCCGGTTCTATCGCTCGACACCGGCTTTACGCCACTGGTCGAGGCACCTCGATTGGCTGAAAAACTTGGTGTCGCCCGCGCTTGGATCAAGAACGATGCGGTATCGCACCCAACGCTTTCATTCAAGGATCGTGTTGTTGCCAGCGCGTTGAATGCGGCACACGCATTCGGGCTAGACACTGTCGGCTGCGCATCAACCGGCAACCTCGCCAACGCGGTGGCTGCGCAAGCAGCACGCGCCGGGATGAAGTCGTGGATCTTTATTCCGGAGGACCTGGAAGAAGGAAAGATTCTCGGCACCGCCATCTACGGACCCAATCTCGTGCGGGTGCGTGGCCACTACGACGACGTGAACCGACTTTGCGCGCAGCTCGCCGATCGATTCGGCTGGGGAATTGTCAACGTCAACCTGCGTGGCTACTACGGCGAGGGATCGAAGACGATGGCATTCGAAATCGCTGAGCAGTTGGGATGGCGGCTCCCAACCGCGGTCGTGGCACCAATGGCCGGCGGATCGCTGGTCACCAAGTTGCACAAAGGGTTTGGCGAATTCATTCGTGAGGGACTCGTCAGTGGAACAGCACCGCGGATCTATGGCGCGCAGGCTTCGGGGTGCGCACCGATTGTGCGATTGGTGGAACGAGGTGAAGGGCCGCTCGTTCCAGAAATACCGAACACCATTGCGAGATCGATCGCGATCGGAAATCCTGCCGATGGTCCGTTTGCGTCGAAGGTGATTCGATCGACTGGAGGCTGGGCAGCGTCGGTGAGTGACGAAGCACTGGTCGATGGCATTCGGTTGCTGGCGGAGTCGACCGGGATCTTCACCGAAACGGCGGGTGGGGTCACCGTCGCCGCGGCACTGGCGCTGGCGTGGGCAGGCGCGTTCAAGGCCGATGACGAGGTTGTCCTTTGTATCACGGGCAACGGGCTCAAGACGACCGACGCAATTCGCAACGCCTTACCGGCCTCACCGATCGTCAACGCCAAGGTGCGGGAGGTGGTGGCGCTGGTAGAAGCGGTACATTAGTGGAGTTGCACCCCGCTGGTGAAACGGAGGGCCCTATGGGACGTCGGTCCAGACACCAAATGATGGCCTTCGCACTGATCGCGAGTTTCGCAGCCTGCGAACCTGGAGCCGCAACCAGACCGCAGCCAATCGGAACAATCACGATGACCACCGACCATGCCTCCCTGCCGATGGCGCAGGGAGGGCAGGATTCGATGATCGTCACGATTGACCGAACTTCCGACGTTACCGGTACCGTGACGCTTTCGATCGAGGGTGCGCCGGCAGGCATCACGGCGACAGTTTCGCAGGGCACGCCCGTCGGCAACACGATGACGGCCAAGGTCGTAATCCGGACCGCCTGGTATGTTGCGCCCGGCACCTACACCATCCTCGTAAGGGCGAGCGGTAGCAGCGCACCGGATGCGCAAACCGCGATCACATTGCCGATCGCGCACGCGCCATCGCTTCAGGTATTTATCACTCCGACCAATCTCGCTGTTGCGAGGGGCGGCATCGCCACGGTGCAGGTCTCGATGCAGCGGGTCAATTTTCCTGATTCGGTATTCATCTACTCCGACAGCCTGCCGCCCGGAATCATTTCGTCCATCGATCCGCCGGCCGCAATGGGAACGTCTGCGACCGTGACGTTGACGATTGGTACGTCCGTCGCTCCCGGCCACTACGTCATCTGGACACGGGTGAGTGCCGGCGGCCAGTCGAGGATCGCGTCCACCGGGATCGACGTCACGGCGCAATAATGTCGGCCAGTGACTGATTCTGACAGCGACTGATTCCGTCAGCGACTGATTCCGTCAGCGACTAAAGTCGCTGCTCGGCTGGGGTCGCTAAAGCGACCTTGATCGCAACCGAACCGGCATCAGTGAGGCACGCCGACGCCGCTGCGACGCGTTGATGCTGTGACGTCGAGATCAAGGTCCCTTCAGCGATCCCGGCCGAGCCGTCGCTTTAGCGACGAGCTCACTCCCCAATTCTTCCGTCCTACACCTATATATTAGGACGCTCCAAAGCTGCCCAACCCACCCCACAGGAACTGAGCTCCTGATGCTACGTGCCTTCGGCCCGACACGCCTGCTCTTCGCCGCGTTCCTCCTTGCGACTCCGTCCCTGCTGGAGGCCCAATCCGGCAAGATGACCGACGCCGAGCTGGCCAACGCCAAGCCCGGGCGCGATCCGCACCAGGCGATCGACACCCAGTACACGCGGAAGATCAAGGAGTACACGACCCAGCCGTACTTCCTCTCGCCGATCGTCGATTACATGCCGGCATCGAAGACGGTGCCGACGCCGGCAGTGACGCTCGGCAATATTGCCGGTGCGCCAGGCAAGTTGCCGTACTCGAAAGAGGTGTACGACTACATGCGGCTGCTGGCGAAGTCGACGCCGCGCGTAAAGGTCTTCTCGATTGGCACGACGGAGGAGGGGCGCGAAATGATCGCCGTGGCGATCGCTTCCGAAGCGCTCATGGCCAAGCTCGACGCCAACAAGGCCGACCTGGGCAAGCTCGCCGATCCGCGAACCATCAACATGAACGATTCGCTGGCCGACGTGATCGCCAAGCGCGCCGCACCAGTCTATTACGTCACCGGCACGATTCACTCCACGGAAGCCGGCGCACCGACGGCGATGATGGAGATGGCCTATCGCCTCGCTGTGGACGAGTCTCCGTATATCCGCAACATCCGCGAACACGTGATCACGCTGATCACGCCGATCGTCGAAGTGGACGGCCGCGACCGGATCGTGGACCTTTACGAATACAAGAAGAAGCATCCGAATGACGTCGTCCCCGGCGCGATCTACTGGGGCAAGTACGTTCAGCACGACAACAATCGTGACGCAATGGCGCTCACGCTCAAGCTTTCCACCAACGTGCTCGACGCCTACCTCGGCTGGAATGCGCAGGTACTCCATGACCTGCACGAGTCTGTCGCCTTCATGTACGACAACACCATTGGCGACGGGCCATACAATGCCTGGCTCGACCCGATCCTGACCAACGAATGGCAGATGCTCGGCTGGAACAACGTCAACGAGATGACCCGCTGGGGTATGCCCGGCGTCTTTGCGTTCGGCACCTTCGACACCTGGTCGCCCGGATACCTCATGTTCATGGCGGCCACGCACAACGGCATATCTCGTCTGTACGAGACGTACGGCAACGGCGGCACCGCCGAGACGCAGGATCGCACGCTGAGCGCCAACGAAACGGCGCGCACCTGGTACAAGCAGAATCCGCCGACCTCGCGGGTACGCTGGTCGCTGCGCAATAACAACAACTACGAAATGACCGGCATTCTTCTCTCGGAGAATTATTTCGCGACGAATCGCGTCTACTTCCTGCGCAATTTCTATGAGAAGAGCAAGCGCTCGATCCTGAAGGCCAAGACGGAAGGTCCCGCGGCGTACGTCTTCAGCGCCGCCGATCCGCGCCTCGGTTCGCAGGCAGAGCTGCTACGGGTGCTTCAGAAACAGCATGTCGAGATTTCACGCGCGACCTCAGCCTTCACGGCGAATCTCCCGGTTCGTGCCGCAGCAGGCGGCGCGGCGGGCGGTGGTGCGGCTGGTGGCCGTGGTGCCGGCGGTCGGGGTGGCCGTCGCGGTGCGGCAGACTCCGCGGCACCAGCGGTAGCTCCGGCCCCCACCAAGGAGTTCCCCGCTGGCTCATTCGTAGTGCGGATGGATCAGCCGTACTCGCGCATCGCCGATGCCCTGCTCGACTATCAGTACTGGGCGCCGAACGATCCGCAGAAGAATCCATACGACGACACCGGCTGGACCTTCCCGGAATCGTTTGGCGTGCAGGTGACTCGTATCACTGATCCAAAGATTCTCGAAACGCCAATGACGAAGATTGTCGGCGACGTGAAGGCGGTCAGCGGCGTGAGCGGCACCGGTACGGTGTTCGCCATCAATCACAATGCCGACAACTCGCTGATCACGCTCCGCTACCGGCTCAAGAATGCTGACATGCAACTGGCCGAAGAAGCGTTCGAGTCGGCGGGACAAAAGTTTGGCCGCGGTTCATTTGTCATCAGTGGGGTCTCGCAGGCAGATCTCGACAAGGCTACGACCGATCTTGGCCTGAAGGCGTACGCGATTTCAGCAGCACCGAGCGTCAAGATGCATCCAGCTCGCGCGGCACGCGTGGCGATCCTTCACACCTGGACCAGCACCCAGACCGAAGGGTGGTGGCGTCAGGCATTTGACGTCTACAACATCCCGTTCGACTACATCGATCCGGCGTTCGTGGGCAAGACAACAGACCTGCGCGCCAAGTATGACGTGATCATCGCGGGCCCCGGCATCAACCAGGGTGCTGTTGATGGCATCGCGATGTATCGCAACGCGGAGCCGTGGAAGAACTCGGCTGAGACGCCAAATATCGCGACATTCGCCGAGACG
>JANYCP010000256.1 GCA_025360265.1 Gemmatimonadota bacterium | reverse complement strand
TACGATCCGAACACGCAGAACACGTCCACCTCGATTGCGCAGGCTGACAACCTGAATCTCGATCAGCAAAAAAGAGTAATCGCCGGCGTGTCATATACGGTTTCACCGCACCTCCGCCTGCTGACCGACGTCGACCTGGTTTCAGCGCCGATCGGCGCGTTCCCGCCAGTGGTCGGTCCGCGCCAGCTACTCTACTTCCACACCGAGTTCAAGTTCTAGTTACGGCGTAATCGTCAGCGTCAGCGGAATGGTGACCACCGGTACACCGGCTCCCCCCGACGTCACGTTCACCGTGTAGGTCCCTGGGGCCGCCGCCGCAGTCGTATTGACCGACATCGATACGGTGGGCCCGAACGAGGTCGGCGGCCCGAATGACACGGTCACGCCGGTCGGTAGCGTCGAGGTGACCGTTGGAGTGATCCCGGCGGTGAGATTCGTCCTCACGAGGTTGATGAACGTGGAATTGCCCAATCCCTTCGCCATGATCAATGGATTGGTCGCAAAATTCATCGAGAGACCAACCGCCGCCGTCACGGTGAGCGTCAATGGCGCCGTGCCCTGATACCCGCCGCCGTTCATGCGCACGCCGACACTGTAGCTCCCTTCCGGCACCGACGCATCCACGAGCACCGTCATCATCGTCACCGTGTCACCCACGATCGGATTGGGCGAGAACGTCGCAGTGATCCCTGCAGGCGCGCCATTGAACAACGGCAGCGAGGCCGTCACGTCATCCGTGAAGCCCGTCTTGGTGAATGTGACTCGCGTCGGACCCGATGCACCGCCACGTCCCACGCTCATCGTCGCCGGTGCAGTTGTCCAGAAGCCATTCTTCCGCGTGACGTTCAGCACAATCATCGTGTCGAGTCGCACGTTGTCGACGTCAGTGTTGACATGCACGCCGAACGGTATGGAATAGACAACATCGCTGCCTGTGTACGGCGACACCGAGAGCAGCGCGGAGGTCACGGCGCCGGTGGTTGCCTGATTGCCGAGCGTGACTGCCGCACCTGGCAGCATATCGGCAACCAGCGTGACCGCTCCAGTGAAGCCGCCGCTGCGAGTGACCGTGAGCGTCATCGTATCGGTGCTGCCATGCTGCACCGTCAGCGTCGATCTTGGGAGAGCCAGCGCGACAGCCCACTTGCTCTTGTCGCCAGTGCCGTTGTTGTTGTTATTGTCGCCGCCGATCGGGGAAATTGAGCAGGCGCTCAAGAAGCCGAGGACGATGAGGCGAGGCGTGCGAGCTTTCAATTGCCGCTCCGGGTTCCACAGGCTGGGCCGGCCGGAACATTCCAGCCAGGGAGCGCGGCCAGCCGCGCCCGGATCAACATTGCATTCAGGTTGGCGATCGCGCCAGACCCCAGCGCCCGCGACGCAGCGAACGCGGTATCGATATCTCGGCAATTGGTCTCTGCCGCGTCGATCACGCTCTGCGTCGGGTTGACGTCGCCGTACTCCATGTCGGTGAGGCGGCGCGCGAGGTCGCGGTTCGACGGACCGAATCCGCGCGGACCCGTTGCAAGCGCCGCAATCGTCGAGTCGAGCGAACGTGACGCCATTTCTGGCGGAACGGCGGCGAGTGCGGTGCGCAGCCGCTGCAGCTGGGTGAAGCCCTCGTTGCTCGATGCGAGACCGGCGACCATCCGTTGCATCAACTGGAGCTGTGCGGCAAGCGCTGTCTGTGGGACGCCGACGCGGGGATCCGCAATCACGCTGGCGCGTCGAGCGACAGTGTTGCTCCCTAGCTGCAGCGTGACGGTGTACACGCCAGGGATGACCAACGGCCCGACCGGTTGCAGCGACGGTGTCTGACCGGGGATCGAGTGCCAGTTGAGTGTGAACTCGGTGTAGTCGAGCAGCGTTCCGGTGTAGCCAAACGGCAGAGAGGGCGGCGTGGCGTAGCGCAGATCCCACGAAATGCGGTGGGCGCCGGCCGTCTTCGACAATACGGTCGGCTGCAGCAGCCAGTACGCCGGAACGTTTGGCATCAACGGATCAGGCGGCGGTGCAACGTCGGTGTACTGCCGGACCAGTTTCCCCGCCGCGTCGTAGATCGTCAGCGTGATCGGTCCGCTCACCGCCGATTTCAGGTAGTAGTCGATGATCATTCCTTCGGGCGGATTCTGGCCCACGGTCACT
>JANYCP010000250.1 GCA_025360265.1 Gemmatimonadota bacterium | reverse complement strand
CCGCGCAGGGATGACGATGGCCGACATCGAGCGGATCGCCATTGAAACGGTACTCAAGGAGCACGAGGGGAATCGCCGCAAAGCCGCGCAGGTCCTGGGGATCGGTGAGCGGACGTTGTACCGAAAGCTCAAGGAGTACGGGATGTAGTGGAGCGGCCGAGCGTCGCGCGCGCAACCCACCGGATCATCAGCGGCTGCAGCGGCAACCGCAACCAGAGTGCTGCCATGTACCACCACGGCTTCGCGTCATGAATCCCGTTGAGCAGCATCTGGATGTTGGCCGGGAACACTGCAATCAGCAGCAGGATGAGTCCGATCCCCGCAACACGCCGCGTGCCGGTAAACAACACCCCCAGTCCGCCCGCAATTTCCGCCGCACCACTGAGCGCCACCATCAGCGCGTGCGCGGGAACCCAATCCGGCATGATCCCGATGTACGGGCCGGGCCGAACAAAGTGCGCGATTCCGGCGATGATGAAAAACGTGGCAAGCAGGAACTGGGATCGGCGGGGTGGCAGCTGTTCGATTCGGGTCTCCGGGGAGAGTCGCAGAAAGCTATCCGGTCGCCCCGACGAAGCGCGCATACCCCCCTTACAATCGCCTAAGTCCTGAAATGCCAAACCGTTGCGCCAGCGCACCTCTTGACACTTCTCAACGCCCTCCCCAACTTGCTAATGCGCGTCGCGGCGCCAACACTTTCCAAGGCTTTCATTGCACCTCCACGTCGATCCTTCCCGATGTGTCGCCTGTTTGGCGTGTGTTCGGGTCTGTCCGACCGATGCCATCGCCCTTCCGCCCGAGGCGCGGGTGGTCGAGATCGTCGGGGAGAATTGCATCCGTTGTGGGGAATGCCTGCCGGCTTGCCCGCACGACGCCATTTCCGCCAGCGGTGCCGCCGATCTCGCCCTGGCCATTGCCGAAGCGGGCACTGGCGCGCTGATCCTCGCCCCTGAGGCGGTGGCCCACTTCCATCCTGCCACTCCCGAGCAGCTGGTCAATGCCTGCTACGAAGCCGGTTTCCGGCTGGTTTCCCGCGGTGTCATTGGCGATGAGCTGGTCGCCCAGGAGTATCTCCGGCTCTGGGAAGACCCCGACTGGGGCACGCTTGTCCGATCGACCGATCCGATCGTCGTCGCGACCATTACGGCCCATTATCCCGAGCTGATTCCGTACCTCGCGCCGGTCACTACACCGGCTGTGGCCGAGGCTCGATTCCTGCGGAGTTTGCACGGTGAATCGCTCCCGGTTGTCTACGCGGGAGTCAGCGCTGCTGGAAGTGTCAAGGAACTTGACGCCATGCTGACTTTTGGGGACCTGGAGCAGCTCTTTGCATTGCGGGAGGTTCGACCTGAAACGTTGCCGCGAACCTTCTCCCGGCTGCCGCTCGAGACACGTCGCCATCTGTCGGTGGCGGGCGGGCTGGCACTGGAGATGGTGGTGAGCGGATCGTCGCGCGGGCGACGTCTTCTCACCGTCCGCGGCATCGAATCCCTTCCTGCGTTGGCGCGTGCCGCGGGGCACGACCATATCGATTTGGGGTTTGTCGACGTGCTGTCGCATCCCGGTGCACTCGGCCATCCTGCCGCCGGTCCGAAACAGGACCTGTATCGCCGCCGGATGCTGGTGCAGCAATACGAGCCGTTGCGCAGTCGGACGCCGGTAATTCCGGAAGAGGCAGGACCGGTATCGGTTCTCGCCACCTTTCCGTTTGGCGAGCAGCGCACCCAGGCTGATCCGGTGCAAGTGCGCACCATTCTGGAAGCGATCGGCAACGGGCCGAATGGCAAGCCGTGGGACTGTCGGGCATGTGGCTACGCATCGTGTCATCGCTTCGCCCAGGCAACGGCATTGGGCCGGGCATCGTTGAAGCAGTGCGTGCCGTGGCTGAGCAAGCGTGCCGACGATGCGTCGCGCGATGCCAGCACCGATGCACTGACCGGATTGGCGAGTTATCGCTCGTTGCAGCGGCGGTTGACCCACGAGATGGAGCGCAGCAAGCGCAGCGGAGATCTCTTCGCCGTCTTGTTCCTCGATCTCGACAAGCTCAAGGAGTTGAACGACCGCTACGGGCATGAGCGTGGCAACACGGTATTGCGATTGGTGGCCGACGAGATCCGTCACACCATTCGCGCCACCGACATGGCGGCCCGGTACGGTGGTGATGAATTCGTCGCCTTGCTCACTCGCACCGATCGCGCTGGTGCGTTGCGCGTCGCCGATGCAGTGCGCAGCGGAGTGGAAGAAGCCGGACGCAAGCTCGGCTTTTTGTCCGGCCAGATCACCGTGAGCATTGGTGTCGCCGAGTTCGATCCGGCGAGCCCAAGCGAAGGTGCCTTGCTGGAGCAGGCGGATCGGGCGTTGTACATGGCCAAGGCAGCTGGGCGCAACAACATTGCTTAGTACGGGTACGGTCTTCCGTGCCCTCTACGATCGGGGAACAATTTGACGGCATCGCCGCATTTCTTTGACGCATCGTCCTCGCGCCCTGGTGGCGCGCCCGTGGATCCTGCGGCCGATCCGTGGGGCGTACGGCGTGCGGAGAATCTGCTCACCTCGCTCGAAGGGATTCTCTCGGCGCGCGTAGTCACTACGCCGCTCGGTGAAGTGAGCGAGATCCACATCCTCGCCTCGGGTGGCCAGAACCCCAAGTCGGTGGTGCGCAACGTGGAGAG
>JANYCP010000213.1 GCA_025360265.1 Gemmatimonadota bacterium | reverse complement strand
GGCACCGGCACGATCATGATGATGGAAGCATTGCGCATCATCAAGAAGCTCTACCCCAATCCGCGCCGCACGATCATCGTCGGTCACTGGGGTGGCGAAGAGCAAGGCCTTCTCGGCTCGCGCGCCTTCGTCGCCGATCATCCCGACATCGTGAGCAAGGTGCACATGGGATGGAATCAGGACGGTGGCACTGGTCGGATCCAGAACGTGGGCCCAGGACCGTTCACGCTCGCCACGGAAAAGTTGGTGTCGTACCTCAAGGAGATGCCGGTTGAGGCGACACACGCGATCAAGATCGGCGGCACCGGTCCTCCGGGCACGGGCGGCTCGGATCATTCGTCATTCCAGTGTGCCAAGTCGCCGGTCATCGGCATGGGTGGCCCGGGCTGGGACTACAGCAACCTGACCTGGCACACCAACCGCGATACCTATGACAAGATTGTCGCCGAGGATTTGACGTTCAATGCGACGATGGCAGCGTTGATGGTGTATGAGGCGGACAAGGATCCGGTGTTCATGGCGCATGAGGTGATTCCCACGACCGTGAACGCACAGGGGGCGACGGTGCAGATCAGTTATGCGTGTCCGACATTCCCGCGGAAGACGGCGGATGGGCGGTAGATGTGGGTGGTGAGATGAGAGTCCCTCGTCCTGAGCCGAAGGCGAGGGACCACAAGCCTCAGTGCGGCATGAGTGCTTGGGGTCCCTCCCCCTCACTGCGTTCGGGGTCAGGACGAGGGGCGCGAGCTCGTGGCGGAAGTGTTCGTGGTGAATGTGAGGGCCCGGAACGTCGCGCGCGAGCTCGTCACTAAAGTGACGGCTCGGCTGGTGTCGCTGAAGCGACGTTTGCTCCGCTTGGGCAGCGATACTCATGATATTCGGAGCGGGCGTCGCTTCAGCGACACCAGCCGAGCCGTGGCTTTAGCCACGAGCTCCCTCGCGATCATCGCGATTGCGCTCCCCGCGTCAGCCCAAGCCCCGCGCACGCTCACCATCACCCGTGACCTCAAGATCGACGCAGCAACGCAGGATTTCACATCGATCCGCAAGCTGGTCGTTGCGCGCGACGGTTCGATCGGCGTGTGGCAAGACAAAGACAGCAAGATCCTTTTTTTTGATTCGAAGGGTACATCCCTCGGCAGCGTCGGCCGCAAAGGAAGCGGCCCTGGCGAGTTTCAATATCTCGGCGACGGCGGCTTTTTCGGCGACACGCTTTGGGAAGGTGAACGTGGTCGGATCACACTGATCTCGCCGGAACACAAGTTTGTCCGGACGCTCGTCCCGCCGCCGAGGATCAAAGCGACCGAAACGGACAGCGTGGGCCTTCCAGTGAGTAGCGTGAGCGTTCGCGCAATCGTTCCCGACGGTCGATTCGTGACGACTGGATACCTGCGGAAGAACGGGCCTCACCCGAGCTGGGCCCCGCCGACTGAAGAACGGCTGCCAGTGGTACTTACGTCGCGAAGCGGGGTCTTCGAAAAGTTGGTGGGCTGGCTGCCACAGCCATTTGCACCGCAATGCACTGTAACAGTGAGTTCTCCGCAGATGGAAGGCATTCTCGGCGTGCCGTATTGCGCCGTACCCATTGGCGAATGGGGACAGGATGGCAGCCGGATCGCCGCGGTCACCCAGAGCAATGCCTCTGGCGCGGCCGCGCATTATGACGTTGAGGTTACCAATACCAGCGGCGCCACGGTGTTCAAGCGCAGCTATTCCTACACGCCGATCGCCATTCCAAAGCGCGTGATTGACAGCAACCTGGCGATGCGCATCGATCCAAGGAACAAGCAGCCCGCAGAATTCGAGGCGGCGTGGAAGGCGATGAAGACACCGTCCACATACCCGCCGGTTAAGCGCCTCGTCATCGGCACAGACGGAACGATCTGGCTCGAGATGGAGACGGCTGCACTTGGACATCGTTGGCAGCTGCTCAGTGCGAAAGGCGAGGTCGTTGGACAGGTGAGTTTGCCGCAGAACGTCGAGCTGAAGGCGGCGTCACGAGCTGCTGGGTGGGGGATCGAGCGAGATCAGGATGATCTGCAGAGTGTGGTGCGGTACAAGGTAGGGCCCTGAGCCAGTCCACCGGGCGAAGCGACCGCTCGCTACGCCCGGGATGACGCACTTCAGGCGTCACTTGTCGTCGTCGTCCTCTTCATCAAATAGAAAGTCTTCCTTTTCGGCTTCGTCGTCCTCGAAGTCGTCGCTGTCGGCGTCGAAGTCCTCCTCTTCGGAGTCCTTCTCCTTGTCCTCGTCCTCTTCCTCGAAGCCGAAGGGCGTTCCCTCGAACTTCTCCTCTTCTTCGTCTTCGTCAAAGCGTCGACGCATCACGACGGGCTGATACGTCGACTCGAGAGACGCTTCCCACGCGGACATGCTGTCCTCCCTGGTTTCCTTAGTCGTTGAAATCATGATGCGTCAGCCACCCGATTCGCCGCACGGGTGAATTTCTTGCGCTCAGTTGCCTGCAAGGAACGCTTCCGCAGGCGAATGTTCTCCGGTGTCACCTCGATCAGCTCGTCCTCATCGATATACTCGAGGCCATACTCGAGCGTGATCGGACGCGGCGGCTCCAACAGGATGTGATCATCGGTGTTGGTGGTCCGCATGTTCGAGAGCTTCTTTTCCTTGCTGACATTCACGTCCATGTCGCCGGCCCGGGCGCTCTCACCCACGATCATTCCCTCATAGACCTGCTCGCCCGGTGCGACGAACATCTGGGCGCGTTCCTGCAGGTTGCCGAGGGCGAATGCAATCACGGTGCCTTCACGATCCGCAATCATGACGCCGCGCTTGCGGCCCGCCAGCGGCCCCGCCCACGGTCCGTACTCGAGAAAACGATGATGAATCAGCCCGGTGCCCCGGGTGTCGGTCATGAATTCCGAACGATATCCGAACAGGCCACGTGCCGGAATCTTGAAGGTAAGGCGCACCATCCCCATACCCGGATTGCGCATCTCGATCATTTCCGAACGCCGCGGCCCGAGCTTCTCCATGACAACGCCCATGTATTGCTCGGCGACATCGATGGTGAGCTCCTCGTACGGCTCGAGGCGTTCGCCGTCGACGCCCTCGCGCAGGATGACCTTCGGGCGCGACACCTGGAACTCGTATCCTTCGCGCCGCATCGTCTCCATCAGGATGCCCAGATGCAATTCGCCGCGACCCGCAACGGTGTGCGTGTCAGGCGAATCGGTGGGCTCAACTCGCAACGCGACGTTGCGCTCGAGTTCCTTGTACAGACGATCGCGCACCTGACGCGATGTGACATACTTCCCTTCGCGCCCAGCGAACGGCGAGTTGTTGAGGATGAAATCGACCGAGATCGTCGGCTCCTCAACGGCAATGCCCGCGAGGCGTGCCGGGAAATCCGGCGACGTAAAGGTCTTGCCGATTTCCAGCGTTTCGAAGCCAGCAAGTGCCACGATATCACCAGCGGCAGCTTCCTTCACTTCAACACGATGCAGGCCGTCGAACGTGTACAGCTTGGTCACCCGACCGCGCTCGACACCCATCTCCTCGGGCGGCACCATCCCGGCTTCACCCATGGGGAGCAGGACGACGGAATCGCCCGCACTGAGCCTGCCCTGTTCGATCCGACCGATCGCGATACGGCCGAGAAAGGTCGAGAAGTCGAGCGTGGAGACCAGCATCTGGAACGGCTTTTCCGGATCGCCCGTTGGTGCTGGCACAGTCGCGACAATGGTGTCGAACAGCGAGTCGAGCGTGGTGCCCGGCTGATCGAGCTCCAGCGTGGCCGTACCGGCGCGGCTGGAGGTATAGAGGAATGGCGCGTTGAGCTGCGCTTCGGTGGCTTCGAGGTCCATGAAGAGTGACAGCACTTCATCATGAACGCGCAACGGCTCGGCGTCCTGCCGATCGATCTTGTTGATCGCGACGATGGGCTGCAACCCCAGCGCCAGCGCTTTTCGGGTCACGAACCGCGTCTGGGGCATGGGCCCCTCGGCGGCGTCCACCAGGATCAGCACGCCATCCACCATGCGCAGGATCCGCTCGACTTCCCCGCCGAAATCGGCGTGGCCCGGAGTGTCCACGATGTTGATCTTGGTACCATGCCAGACGACTGACGTATTCTTGGCCAGAATGGTGATGCCCCGCTCCTTTTCGAGCGGGTTGGAATCCATGACGCGCTCTTCGACGTGCTGATTGGCACGGAAGGCCCCAGCCTGACGGAGCATCTGATCCACCAGCGTGGTCTTGCCATGATCGACGTGCGCAATGATCGCGATATTACGAATCTTCAAGTAGCCCTACCCCAATTAGTTAGCCCTTCAGCCTGCCCGAACTCGCGCATATATAGACGGGGCCCCTAGCTGCCGCAACCCGTGAGGGATCGTCATCCTGAGCGGAGCATTCGCGCAATGAATGCGGAGTCGAAGGACCCCGGCTCCGAGCGCCCAGGTTGACCCCTGCGCGCGGGACCGAGGTCCTTCGAGTTAGTGCGGCCTTCGGCCGCACTTCGCTCAGGATGACAGGCTAATGCGAATGACCGTGCCCATGATGATCATGCCCGCCAACCCCCACCACCCCCTCCGCCTCATCGCCACATAGCGCCCCCACGCAATCGTCGCGGGTCTCGAGCTGGATCGTTACGTGCCGGATACCCAGATGGGTCATGGCGTGCTCCAGCCCCTGCAACACATCGGGGTGCGAGGCGAGATCGGGCGCCACCGCGTGCGCACTCATCGCCACCAACCCGCTGGTGACGGTCCAGACATGGAGATCATGCACGCGCGTCACGCCGGGCACCTTCATCATTTCCCGTTCAACATCGGCGACCAGCACGTTGGTCGGGACCCGATCGAGAAGGATCAGTCCGCTCTCCTTGATCAGTCGCCACGCACTGCGCAGGATCACGACCGACACCAGAATCGAGATGGTGGGATCGACCCAGCTCCAGTCGGCATGGAAATGGATGATGACGGCGCCGGCGATAGCGCCAACGGAACCGAGCACATCACCAAGAATGTGCAGGTACGCACCGCGCGCGTTGAGCGAGTGCTCGTGCGAACCGTGCAGCACGCGTAGCGACACCAGGTTGATCAGCAATCCAGCGGTGGCGACCCAGCCAAAGAGCGTGGCATCAATCACCCGGGGATGTCCAAAGCGATCGATCGCTTCGTAGCTGATCAGTCCCCCGATGATGAACAGGGCGAGGCCGTTCATCATTGCGGCCATTACTTCCCAGCGGAGGTTGCCAAAGCGCTGCGCTGAGCCGTCGCGCCGCTGGGCGATCTTGGCGCCAAAGAGGGCGAGGCCAAGGGCTGCGACGTCGGTCCCCATGTGAGAGGCATCGGCAAGCAGGGTGAGCGAGTGGCTGACGAGCGAGCCGAACACTTCGATCACCGTAAACGTGGCCGTCAGGGCAAGCACGATGGCGATTTTGCGCGGGATTCCGCTCCCGCTGCTAACCTTCGGGGATATGCTGCCCCCCGAACCGCCGCCTTCCATTGGATTTGGACTCACAGTCGTCCTCGCTCTGGTGTTCGCGAACGCCTTCTTCGTGGCGGCCGAATTTTCCATCGTGGCTGCCCGGAAATCGCGGCTCGAAGAGATGGCCCGCGAAGGCGACCGCAAAGCTAGACTGGCGCTCCGGGGCGTCCAATCCCTCGATCGCGTCATCTCCGCCACCCAGGTCGGCATCACTCTCGCCTCCCTCGGCCTGGGCTGGGTGGGCGAGCCGACTCTCGCGCGGATCTTCGAGGGGCTTTTCACATCGCTACCCGCTGGCTTGGCCAGGATCGCCACCCACGGCGTCGCCGTAGCCATCGCCTTCACCATCATCACCGTATTACACATCATCCTGGGCGAATTGGTTCCCAAGGCAATTGCCCTGCTCCACGCCGAAGTGGTCGCATCGTGGCTTGCCGCCCCACTGATCGGCTTCGCCTGGGTGATGCACTACCCCATCGCCGTACTGCGGATTTCGGCCCGTACGCTGCTCAAGCTCCTGGGGATGAAACCGCTGTCGGAACATGAGACGCTTCACTCCCCCGAAGAGATCCGAATCCTGGTGGAACAGTCGGGTGAATCGGGCTCGCTCGAGCCGAGCGAGGCGCGGCTGCTGGAAGGGGTGTTTGAGTTCAGCGAGAAGACTGCAGAAGAAGTGATGACACCGCGCACCGAGATGACCACCATGGCCGATGAGTTGAGTATTGCGGCCGCTGCAGATATTGTGGCCGAAGCGTCGCGCTCACGCTATCCGGTATATCACGAATCGCTCGATGAAATCATTGGCGTCGTACACGCCAAGGATGTCCTGCGCGCGTTGCGATC
>JANYCP010000157.1 GCA_025360265.1 Gemmatimonadota bacterium | reverse complement strand
TGAGCGGCTGCTTGTTTCCCTTCACGAGGTTTGGCGCCTCGTGGCCGTCCATGCCGATGCCGTGTCCGGTGCGAGGTGGCAGGCCAGGGACCTTGTATCCCGGTCCAAAGCCGGCGTCGGTGATGACCTTTCTCGCCGCCGCGTCGATCGCTTCGCATGCCACGCCAACCTTGGCCGCGTCGAGTGCCGCCTGTTGTGCGCGCTTCTCAAGATCCCATACCTGGCGCTGTCTCGCAGTCGGCGTGCCGAACACTGTCGTCCGCGTGATATCGGAGACGTACCCTTCGAGGGTGATGCCATCGTCAAGCAGCACCACGTCGCCTTCCTTGAGCCTTTGTGGTGTCTTGCTGCCATGCGGATAGGCGGAGTATTCGCCGAATTGCGGCGTGGCCCGGTGGTTTGGCACGCCGAGGGCGCGATAGGCGGCGGCGACGTTGACACCGAGCTCGTCCTGTGTCATTCCGGCTTTCATCGTGGCAAACGCCGCCTTCATCGCGGCCAGGGTGATTTCATTCGCCTTCTGGAGCAGCGCCAGCTCTGCCGGTGACTTGATCATCCGGCATCCCACCGTCACCGCGTCGGCGATGCGCAATTCTGCCGCTGGTGAGGCAGTGCGGATGTAGTCGGCCAGGAAGAAGCGTGCGCGCTGTTCAATGCCGATGCGCTTTGTCGCGAGACCGCGATCCCGAAGGACCTGCCCGACGAGCGCACCAGGATTGTCGTCTTCCTGCCAGAGGCGAATATCGTTCGAGAAACGAATCACTTCGCGGGCGCGTGCTTCTTCGAAGCCGGGGCAGATGAATGCTGGTTCACCCTTGGCCGGCAGCACCAGCGCGAACATCCGTTCGCTGGTTCCCCAGGTGACGCCGGTGAAATACGACATCGTGGTGCCGGGTTCGATGAAGATCGCGTCGAAGCCGTTGTCGACCATCAGCTTTCGCGCGCGCTCCATGCGAGCGCGACGTTCATCATCGGAAATCGGCACGACGTCGGCCGTCATTGGCTTGAGTGCGCGGATTGCCGGATGCAGTGATGCGTCCGTGGCGACAGATGCCACAAGGGCTGCACCGCCAATCGCGGCGGCACCCGATTCGATAAACGCCCGGCGATCGATCATTGTCCCATCTTCACGATGAACATGGCCGCGCCATGCGCGGGCACGCCGGCTTGCAGTACCTGGTCGAGCTGTTGCACCTGGCGTGACCAGAGATCCACGGCCTGGTACTTCGTCGACGGCGTGAAGCCGAGATCGGCGAGCGACACCGCAATGGACGTCGGCGTTGCGCCGCGATTGAGCAGCAGCACCGCCTTGCGAGTCCTGTCCTTCATCGGCTTCACCCAGACCTGGGTGTTTCCATCAGTATGCAGCAGCGATCCCTGTTGGCCGCCCCAATCCTGATCGACGGCGATCACCATTCGATTCGTGAGAATGGCGTTGGTCGAATCGGACATGGTGCGCAGGTCGTTACCGGCGATCAGCGGCGCATTGAGGATGGCCCAGAGCGAGAAGTGAGCGACGTATTCATTGAACGACATCTGGCCGTTGCCGACCTCGAGCATGTCGGGATCGTTCCACCCGCCCGGCCCGGAATACTTCTCGAGTCCGACCTGTTTGTCGAGAATGCCGATCATTGATGTCCACCGATCGCTGATATCGCCGGTGGTTCGCCACAACATCCCGCCGGCGCCTTTCCCCCATTCCCACGGCTTGTTTTCGCCCCACTCACACAGGGAGAAGACAATTTCATGTCCCGTTGCCTTGAGGGCATTGCTCATCGCGGTGTAGCGGACGAGGAATGGGCGCTTCTCGTTATTGCAGTTGTCGTACTTGAGGTAGTCGACACCCCATTCAGCAAACTTCTTCGCATCGGCCACTTCGTGATCGAGTGACGCGGGCAATCCCTCGCACGTCTTGGTGCCGGCGGACGAATAGATGCCGAGCTTGAGCCCCTTTTTGTGGACGTAGTCGGCGATCGCCTTGATCCCCTGCGGAAACCGGACCGGATCGCTTTGCAGGTTGCCCGCTGCGTCACGCTCCTTGGCCATCCAGCAGTCGTCAATGTTGACGTACTGATATCCCGCGGCCTTCATGCCGGAGGAAACCATGGCGTCGGCAGTCTGCTCGATCAGTTTCTCGTCGATCTTGCAGCCGAACTTGTTCCACGAGTTCCAGCCCATGGGTGGGGTCTTGGCGAGTTGGGCGGAGAGGGGCTGAGTGATCAGCACGAACGTCACGGCGACCAGAAACGAGCGAAGCTTCATGGAATGTCATCCTGAGCGAAGGCGGCGAAGCCGCCGAAGTCGAAGGACCTCGGACTCGCGCACCAGCGCGCTCCGTACTGCGTTCGCATGCATGGGCACTACGGGTATCTGATTGTACACTGACCATCCACCCCATGCGAGGTGCCCGGCATGTCAGCAAGAACCTACTGGGTTTACATCGTCGCCAGCCAGACCCGGGTAATCTATGTCGGGGTCACGAACGATCTCGTCCGACGTATGGACGCGCATCGCAAGGGCCTTATCCCGGGGTTCACCGCCAAGTATCGTGTTCGCCGCCTGGTTTACTGCGAAGCCGCTTCTGAGCCACTCGCTGCGATTGCCAGAGAAAAACAACTCAAGGGCTGGCGGCGGTCAAAAAAAGTCGCGCTAGTCGAGTCCAGGAATCCCGGGTGGGCGGATCTGTACGATTCGATCGGGATCCTGACGCTGCGTTAGCAACTGACTGGGGCGTTGTCATCCTGAGCGACGGCGGCGTTGCCGCCGAAGTCGACGGACCTCGGCCCAACGCTGGAGCGCCAGCCCCCCGTAGCGGAACCGGGGTCCTTCGACTTCGCAAGCGCTCCGCGCTTGCTTCGCTCAGGATGACATCAGCCCCGCACCACTTTCCAATACACAACGTACCGCTCATCGTACAGCCCGTTGAACGGAACGAGCGTAACCGGCGTTGTCTGCCCCACGGTGGTGAACTGCAGCGGTTTTCCCGGAACGGGCTTGACCCACGAACTCAC
>JANYCP010000103.1 GCA_025360265.1 Gemmatimonadota bacterium | reverse complement strand
AAAAAGCGAGAAAGAGAAAAAGTGCCTCCGATCGATCGGAGCCACTTTTTCTCTTTCTCGCTTTTTCTCATTCTCTCTTCTTACCTAGATCACTGCCATCCTCGGATCCCTGCCCATCCTCTTCAACATCCGATAGTGCGACCGGATCGCATGCAACAGCGTCGGCTGCACGTTGTAAGGAATACCATTCTCCTCAGCGGTGCGCTGCACGATCTTGCTGATCTCCGGATAATGAATGCTGCAGATCTTGGGGAACAGGTGGTGTTCAATCTGGAAGTTCAAGCCACCCACATACCAGTTGAGCACGCGGTTGTGTGGTGCAAAGTTCGCCGTCGTCAGCATCTCATGCAGCAGCCACGTCGATTCCATTGAGCCCTGCGGGTCGGGAAGCGGGTACTCCGTTCCCTCGACGACATGCGCCAGCTGGAAGATCACGCCGAGGATGATGCCGGCGGTGAGGTGCATGGTCAGGAAGCCGATCAGGAATTGCCACCAGGTGACGTGCAGCACCAGCAGCGGGATCACGATCAGCCAGCTGTAGTGAATCGCCTTGCCAATGAACAGGATCGCCACTTCGCTCTTCGGGTGCTTCTTGTTCCGGTACGGCCCGAGATCGCGCTTGAGGAAATACTTGTAGTCCTTGATGAACACCCAGAACAGAGTGGCAATGCTGTAGGTCGCGAAGCCGTACAAGTGTTGAAACCGATGTTGCGGTCCGTACTTCCCGTGCGGTGACAGTCGAAGGAATGGAGCGTAGTCGATGTCTTCATCGACGCCTTCGATGTTGGTGTACGTATGGTGAATCACATTGTGGGTGAGCTTCCACATGTAGCTGTTGGCGCCGAAGATGTCGAACGAGAAACCGAGCAACCGATTCACGGTGGGATTCGACGAATACGCACCGTGCAGCGCATCGTGAGAAATGCCGAACCCTGAGCCGGCAAACCCGACGCCCATGATAAAGGCGAACCCGAGCATGGCGAGCGGGGAGAAATGATTGGACAGGATGGCGGCGTACGATCCAAACACCAGCGTCAGCAGAATGACCGTCTTGAGCCACATCGTCCAGTCGGCTTTCATCGACTTGCCGGTGGCCTCGAAATGCCCAGCCACCCGCGCCTTCACATCGCGGATGAACGCCTCGGCGCCGTGCCTCGGAAAGGTGATCGAAACCGCGGTCATTTACCCTCGTGTTTCAAAAAGGAACATTCAACCGGGTTCATCAGGGCGCGGAGGCGCCGGGACCCCTCAAAGCTACGCGGGTGACAGGTCGATCGCGAGTTTCGCTTGCTCCGATTCCATTCATTCCTTATCCCTTATCCCCATGATTGGACTCTTCTTCGCCACCTATGGGGCGGTGTTCGTCGCCGAAATCGTCGGGGACAAGCTCCTCTATACAACGGGCGTGCTGGCAACGAGGTTCCGGGCGACCCCGATCATCGTCGGCGTCACCCTTGCCTTCATGCTCAAGATGGCCGCCGCAGTTCTGATCGGGACCTGGATCTCGCACCTCCCGCCAATCCTCGTCGCCGCGTTGACCTGCGTCTCGTTCCTCAGCGTTGCGTACATGCTCTGGCGCAAGCCGGTGACGCGGACCGATGCTCCGGAAAAAGGCGGCGGCTCCCGTGCCACGGCGGTGTCATTCGCGACGGTGTTCTTTTCCGAATGGGGTGACTCGGGACAGATCGTGGCGGCCACGATCGCCGCGCAGCATCCGTCGCTCTTTGTCGTCTGGCTGGGCGCTGTCGGCGCGATGGTCACGAAGGGACTCCTGGCCGCATCGATTGGCGCCGGGGTTCGACGCTGGATTCAGGATCATCTTTCGCCCCGCGTGATTCGCATCGCTGGCGTCGGCGCCCTGATCCTGCTGGCCGCGCTCTCAGTGATTGAGACCCTGACCGAAGGACACGCATGAGCGCAGAACGCACTGCGCGCCAAGGCGCGATGCGCTTCATCATCTGCCTTGGTTTCGTATCGCTCTTCGCGGACATGACGTACGAAGGGGCATACAGCATCACCGGCCCGTTCCTGAAGGGACTCGGTGCGAGTGCCTTCCAGGTCGGCATCATCTCCGGGTTCGGCGAGATGATCGCGGCGTCCCTCCGCTATTTCTCCGGCAAGTTCGCTGATCGAACTCGCGCCTATTGGTCGATCGTCACGTTCGGCTATGTGCTCAATCTGATCGCCGTCCCCGCACTGGCATTCGCCGGGAGCTGGCAGGCGGCAGCACTTCTGATCGTGGTGGAGCGCACCGGCAAGGCAATGCGTGGTCCGGCCCGCGACGTTCTGCTCTCGGCAGCGACCGCCGAGGTGGGTCATGGTTGGGGTTTCGGAATTCATGCGGCCATGGACCAAACCGGCGCCGTGCTTGGACCGCTGTTGATGGTGGCGGCAGTGATGCACTTCAAGGGATTCGGGCTGGCATTCCTGCCGCTTGCTGTGCCGGCATTTTTCGCACTCGCATCGATCGTCCTGGCGCACGCCGTGTTTCCAACCCAGGTCACTCCGCCCACACCACCGGCGCCACGTGAACTCCCAAGCGTGTTCTGGAAGTACGTCGCGGCGGCTGGATTGCTCGCGTGCGGATTCATCGACTTCCCGCTGCTCGCCTATCATATGCAAGGTGCCGCGCTCTTCAAGCCTGAAGTGATTCCGTTGCTGTATGCCGGTGCGATGGCGTGCGTCGGCGCGGCCGCGCTCATTTCTGGTCGGTTGTACGATCGGTACGGTATCGCGGTGCTGGCCTGGGGCATCCTGGTTTCGATGCTCTCGTTGCCGCTTGGCTTCCTGTTCGGATCCACCGGGATGATCTTCGCCGTGGCGTGCTGGGGCATTGGCATCGGCGTACAGGATGCATCGCTGCGCGCGGGGATCGCGCAGGTCGTGTCGATGAACAAGCGTGGCAGTGCATTCGGCGCGTTCAACGGCGTGTATGGCGTCATGTGGTTTGTCGGCAGCGTTGTCATGGGATTGCTCTACGGTGTGTCGCTCACGGCCCTGGTCGTGTTCGGTCTCGTGCTGCAAGGAGCGGCCGCGGCGTGGTTTTTCTGGCTGCGGCGTCCGCTCAAGGTCGCGATGGCCGACTAGTATTGATTCCATGACAGAACCGTTGCAACCCGCCGACTCGCGGCCGCTGAGCGAGGCGATGACGTATCGGCAGCAGTATGCCGGACTCATCGGCGTCGCGTCCAAGGTGCGTATCTCCGACGCGAGCGTGCTCAGTACCGTCTATACGCCGGGCGTAGCACAGCCTTGCCTCGATATTGAAAAGCATCCGGGTCAATCGTTCTCCCAGACGATGCGCGGCAACACGGTGGCGATCGTGTCGGATGGCTCGGCGGCGTTCGGGCTCGGTATGGTGGGTCCCGAGGCGATCCTTCCGGTCATGGAAGGGAAGAGTGTGGTCTTCAAGACGTTCGCCGGCGTCGATGCACTACCGATCTGTCTGAGCACCCACGACATCAGCGAGATCGTCGAGACCGTGATCGAACTGGCACCAACGTTCGGCGCCATCTGTCTTGAGGATATCGTGGCGCCAGCGTGCCTCACCATTGGTGAGGAATTGCAGCGCGCGATGAACATCCCGGTGATCAACAATCATCGTGAAGCCGTCGCGGTCGGCGTACTCGCCGGTGTCATCAATGCGCTGAAGATCGTCAGCAAGAAACCGGCGGATATCAAAGTCGTGATCAACGGCGCCGGCGCGGCCGGTATCGGCACCGCCGAAATCCTGCTGCGCTTCGGCGTGACGAACATCATCGTCTGCGATCGTCACGGCGCACTGTCACCGTATCGGCCGCAGACAATGCACTGGGCCAAGTGGCAGCTTGCCAAGAAGACGAATCCCGATCGCGTGCGTGGCGATCTTGCGGGCGTCATTCGCGGCGCAGATCTCTTCATCGGCTTTTCCGTTGGCGACGTGGTGACATCGGACATGGTGCGCAGCATGGCGCCCAATCCGATCATCTTCGCCTTTGCGGGGCCGGTGCCGGAGATTGAACCCGCCATGGCGCGCGCTGCTGGCGCCGCGGTGGTGGGGACAGCACAGTCGCAGTACCCGAATCAGATGGATATTGCGTCAGTGTTCCCCGGCCTCTTCCGCGGCCTGCTCGATGTGCGGGCGAAATTGGTGAACGATGAGATGCTGCTCGCAGCGGCGACTGCCCTCGCCGGTCTGGTGCCGAGCGATGCATTGTCGCCCGACTACATCATCCCGAAGGTGCTCGACTTCCGCGCCGCACCAGCGATCGCCCATGCGGTCGCGACGGTGGCGATTGCCACCGGCGCCGCCAAGGTCGCTGCGAATCCGGATGAGATCGCCGAACGCACCCGGCGATTCATCAGTGAAGGACGCTTCCCCGTCTCACCCGCCACCGTCGACGCCACGGCATCGTA
>JANYCP010000064.1 GCA_025360265.1 Gemmatimonadota bacterium | reverse complement strand
CGAACCGTGTCTGGTGAGACATTGTAGAAGGTGAGCTTCTGCAGCAGGTGCGAGCCATCAGGCTTGAGCGTCCACCCTTCGAAGCGCATCGCACCGTCCTTGTACTCGCCGACATAGTCGAGTGGGCCGCCGGCGTCACTCATCCACGCCTGCCGCCACTTGCCGATGTTGGTGTCGAACCAGTTGAACGACTTGCCGGCACTGCCGCCTGCGCCCACCCAGTTCTCGAGCAGGACGCATCCTTCGAGAATCGCGTGGACATCGTTGAACCCGGTCCCTTGGCCGTGCGGAATTGGTGCCTGGTTGAACTGGGTCACGTCCCACTGGCCAATCCAGAAATCGAATTCGTGGGCCTTGGGACTGGTGCGACAGGGATAGGAAGCCGAGTCGGCGCTCGCGACAATGCGCTTGAATTCGGCGTTGGTGTGCAGCGAGGCAAACTCCCGTTCGTTGAGCATTGTCTTGCCAGGAGGTGCCGCGCCAATTGCGACGTCGCGACGCAGCAGCGCCAGCGCGCTGTCACGATGCCCCGCTACCGCCTCGAGTTTGGCGAGCCGATAGATCGCGACTTGCAGCTGCACCTTGAGCGCGATGGCGTGCCGATAAGCGTTCGCCGCGCCGACATTGTCCTTGAGTTCCTGCGATGCGAGGCCTAGTCGGAGCCACGCGCGGCCGCGGGTGGAATCCTGCGCCAACGCCGCTTGATAGAGTCTCCTGGCACCAGCCCAGTCGCCGCGAGTGAAGGCGCTATCGGCGACGGCGACGGCGGGCGGGACTTGACCCGGGGCTTGTGCACGCGAGTTAGCGGCAACCGCAAAGAGAACCAAGGAAACTGCGGAGAGAGTACGCACGGCGATGCACTCCAGGTCGAGGGCGTTTCCTCAACGTAGCGTGCACCACCGTTCGGAATTGTCAGAATAGGGTGAAGTTACCTCAGGTCACTTCACAGTGTACGTGTCATCGAAATTCAGCTCGCCTGATTCGCAGGAGATCCGGAGGGTATAGGCCCGGGTTCCGGACGGCAGGCCGGTCCATGTAATCGAGGTGCGATCGGTGGGCGGAGTCAGCGGCAGCGCGTGCGTGCCGGTGGCGTCGGTGTAGCCGAGGATGACGGTCTCCGCTTGGAGGAAGCGCCCTTGCAGCGTCAGCACCCCGGTGGCGGGGCTGGTGTAGCCCGGATCAATGGCGGTCTGACAGTCATGGAGGCCGAGGCCTTGGTTGCACCCGATGATCAGGAGCGTCGCCACACAGATCAACTCGGAATTCCAGCGAAATCGAAAATGCATCGTTCCTCCACGACAGGGTGATTACTTCCCGCCCAGCTCCAGCACCGTGATGTTCTGATTGGTGAACACGCAGATCTCACTCGCAATCTGCAGGCTCCGCTCCACGATCCCCTTCGCGTCGAACTTCTCATCGGGATAGAGCGCCCGCGCAGCGGCCAACGCGTAGGTGCCACCCGACCCCACCGCCATGATGCCGTCATCGGGCTCGATCAATTCGCCGGTGCCGCTCAACAAGAAGACATGATCGAGATCGGCAACCACGAGTAGCGCTTCGAGGCGTCGCAGGTAGCGATCGCTGCGCCAATCCTTGGCGAGTTCTGTGGCGGCGCGGGTGAGATTGCCGGGATAGCGATCGAACTTTTCTTCGAACCGTTCAAAGAGCGTCAGCGCGTCCGCCACCGAACCGGCAAAGCCAGCGAGAATGCGGCCACCCTTGAGGGTGCGCACCTTGTTGGCGCGCGCCTTGAGGATGGTCCCTTCAATGGAGACCTGGCCGTCGCCGCCGAGGGCGACGCGACCGTTCTTGCGGACTGCGATGATGGTGGTGCCATGAAATTCGGTCATGAGAGCTCCATTCTCCTCGTCCTGAGCGCAGCGAGGGACCTCCAGGCTTCATCTTCAGGCAAAGCCTGGAGGTCCCTCCGCTTCGCTTTGCTCAGCGTCAGGACGAGGGTCATTTTCTCGCCCTTGGATGTGCAGCATGATACACCTGCTTCAATCGCTCCACCGACGTGTGCGTGTAGATCTGCGTCGTCGTGAGTGACGCGTGGCCCAGCAATTCCTGCACAGCACGCAGGTCGGCGCCGGCATCGAGCAAGTGCGTGGCGAACGAATGCCGCATCGAGTGCGTGTGCATCGTGTCGGCGCCGATCGCCTCGTACATTCGGTGCATCCGGCGCTGCACCGTGACCGGACTGAGCCGCTTGCCGCGCTTGCCAATGAACACGGCGTACCGATCGGCGCCGGAAAGCTTGGCCAGCGGCTCCCGCAGGAGAAGGTACTTCCGAAGCGCCAGGCTCGCCCGGGTACCCACCGGAACGATCCGCTCCTTGCGCCCCTTCCCCAGCACCTTGACCTGATCGCCGACTAAATCCAGCGACTTGACCTCAAGCATCTGCAGTTCGGACAACCGCAGCCCCGAGGAATAGAACAACTCCAGCATCGCCAGGTCGCGCACCGCCTCTACCTCACCAGACGCAGCCAGCGTCTCGGCGTGCAAGAACAAGCGACCCATCTGCTCCTGCAGCAAATACCCGGGGAGGCGCTTCTCCAGTCGTGGCGATTTCGCCGCGCGAATGGCGGGAATATCGATATCGTGATGGACGTGGAGCCAGCGATAAAATGACCGCAACGCGGAGAGCGCCCGTGCTGCCGACCGCTTCGCAAGGCCGCGACGATCGAGTTCACCGAGAAAGCCGCGGATCGCGAGACGATCCACACCGGCGAATGTCCAACCGGCGGCACCATTGCGGCGATCGAGAAACTCGGCGAACGCATCGAGATCGCGACCGTACGCCTTGATCGTGTTGGGCGACTGGTCCTTCGCCTTCTCGATGTGGGTCAGGAACTCCCGCACCAACGCATGACTCACAGCGCGGCGCGCCAGCTCGCGAAGTCGGCACGGGCGCGATCCACGAGGAGCTGCTTCTTCTCGTCCTTCCTCTCCACTCGCCCCTTCGGGGCTCGGTCGAGGTGACGACGGCTCTCCCCGGGCGAGTCCACGTGACGCGTACCTGTCACCCCGAGCGAGCTCGGAACGGGCGAGTCGAGGGGGAGCGGTTCCAGCAATCCGAAATTGGCGTTCATTGGCTGGAAGTGCTTCGGGTCGGCCTCGGCGAGATAACGATACAACCCACCGAGCATCGTGGTGGCGGGCGGGACGAGCGGCTCGTCCCCGACCAGCACGCGGGCGAGGTTGATCCCGGCCAAGAGCCCAGTGGCAATCGACTCGGTATATCCCTCAACACCTGTGAGCTGACCGGCGAAGAAAACCGGCGCGCCGTCCTTCACCATGAGCCCAGGCCCAAGCGAAGCTGGCGCGTTGATGTAGCTGTTGCGATGAATGCTGCCGTAGCGCAGGAATTCCGCCTTCTCCAGCCCCGGAATCATCCGGAAGACCTTCGCCTGCTCGGGAATACGAAGACGCGTCTGGAAACCAACGAGGTTCCACATCTGCGCCGCCTTGTCCTCGCGTCGCAACTGCACCGCAGCATAAGGCTCCAGACCGCTCACCGGATGGTGCAGGCCAATCGGCTTCATCGGGCCGAAGCGTGCGGTTTCCCTGCCCCGCTTGGCCATCTCTTCGACGGGCAAGCATCCCTCGAAATAGGCGATGTCGTCGAACTCGTGACCATGAAACTGGTCGGCCGCCGTGAGGGCGTCCATGAACCCTTCGTACTGTTCCTTGTTCATGGGTGAGTTGAGATAGTCGTCGCCTTCGCCCTTGCCCCAGCGTGACTTCGCGTACAGCACGTCGTGATCGAGCGACTCGGTGCTGACGATTGGCGCAATGGCGTCAAAGAATGCCAACGCATCACTACCGAGACGCGTCTTGATGGCGTCAGCGAGCGAGGACGACGTAAGCGGTCCGGTTGCGACGACACCAGCATCGGGAATGGAGGTCGCTTCCTTACGCGTGACGGTGATCCGCGGATGCGAATTGATTTTGGCGTGGACCAATTGCGAAAAGACGTCGCGATCGACAGCCAGTGCCGCACCACCCGGCACACGTGCTTCATCAGCGAGCGGCAGCAGGACCGACCCGAGGTCGCGGATTTCGGCCTTGAGGAGGCCGTGGGCGTTCTGGAGTTCGACGGACTTGAAGGAGTTGCTGCAGACGAGTTCGCCGAGGCGGTCGGTCTGGTGCGCTGCGGTGCGAACGACGGGGCGCATCTCCACAATCGTGACATCGATCCCGCGCTCAGCGAGTGCCCACGCTGCTTCGCAACCGGCGAGCCCGCCGCCGACAACCGTGACGGTCACGACGCGGCGGCGCGACGGCGCGTGAAGCCGCGCTTCTTCCCTCCGCCTGGCGCCTTTCCTCGTTCGGCGATGAGTGCCACGGCCTGCTCAAGCGTGAACGCGTTCATGTCGGATCCCTTGGGGAGCGACGCATTGAGGTCGCCATGCTTCACGTACGGACCGTACTTCCCTTCGAAGAGTTGCACTGGTCCCTGATCCTTGGGATGCGCACCGAGTTCACGCAGCGGTGTTGCCGTTCCGCGGCGACCACGCGCCGCCTTCGGCTCCGCGAGCAGTTCGAGCGCACGTTCGAACGTGATCAGCAGGACTTCATCGGGCGCCTTGATGGAGCGGAACTCTGCCTCACCCTTCCCCTTGTCGTGCAGGACGTACGGCCCGAAGCGGCCAAGTCCCGCTTTCACCGGGCGACCAGTTTCGGGGTGCTCACCGAGCAGGCGTGGCAATGCGAGAAGACCAATTGCGATGTCGAGCGTCACGTCTTCGGGCTTCACGCCTTTGGGCAATGACGAGCGCTTCGGCTTGTTCTTCTCGTCGCCTTCGCCGAGCTGCACGTAGGGGCCGTACTGGCCATCGAGGAGGAAGATCGGCTCGTTGGTTTCGGGATGGACACCCACCGACGCTGGGCCTTCGGCGCGTTGCTTGAGAATCGCGTCGACGCGTTCGGCGTTGATGTCAGCGGGCGTCGCGTCCTTCGGCAACGAAGCGCGCAGCGGTGTTTCGTCGCCGCCGTCGCGTTCCACATACGGGCCGAAGCGGCCAATGCGCACCGTGGCGCCGAGTCCATCGAGCTGGACGACACGCGCTTCGGACGGCTTGATTTCTTTTTCACCGCGGGCAGTCTCGGCCTGCAGGCCGTCGTCGCCGAGATAGAACTCGCGGAGATAGGCCAGGGAATCGGCGTCACCCGAGGCGATCTGGTCGAGCCGATCTTCCATTCCCTTGGTGAATTCGACGTCGACGAGATGGCCGAAATGTTTCTTGAGCAAGTCGGTGACGGCGAAGGCAGTGAAGGTGGG
>JANYCP010000044.1 GCA_025360265.1 Gemmatimonadota bacterium | reverse complement strand
GTACCGCTCAGCGGCGACAAGAATGCTGGATGGGTCAAGCCGCTGACGCCGGCCCTCAATCGGTCGATCGCGTTCCTCGATTCACTGCCAGACATGATGAACAGCCCCAA
Organism: Gemmatimonadota bacterium; assembly: GCA_025360265.1. Classification (GTDB taxonomy): domain Bacteria; phylum Gemmatimonadota; class Gemmatimonadetes; order Gemmatimonadales; family GWC2-71-9; genus Palsa-1233. Next base: position 2,069 of record JANYCP010000044.1, on the reverse strand, counting down.
GGACTCAATCCAGCTCGGCAGCGTGTGGGCGAAGTTTGACGGGCAACCCCTCAGCCGCAGCGACGTTGCTGTCTTGTTCCTGATTCAGGACAATGCCGGCAAGCGGCCGATCTATTTCTCGTGGAGCGACGGCGGCTATCCCGACACGAAGTTCGGGCTGGAGAAGTACCTGGTGACCCAGGGCATGGTCCGCAAGCTCATGGACCATCCGGTGGTCATAGGCGGACCGGTCGTGAACTCGCCGATGGGTCTCGTCGATATCCCCAAGAGCCGCACGCTCCTCTTCGAGATCTACCATCCCGAAGCAGCGGCACACGAACGGGCGCTCGGCTGGTTCGATCCGCCGTCCTCGTCCATCCTGAGCCTCTACCAGATCGTGTACAACGGATTCGGGCAGGTGCTGATCCAGGCCGGTGACAGCGCCAGCGCCATCAAGGCGTCGAACTATGTGCAACGGATCGGCAAATCGATCGGGAATCCGTGATGCGCACAGGCTTCGCACTGGTACTGGCAGTGAGTGCTCCGCTGGCGGGGCAGCAACCGACAGTCGTTGAGCAGGTCAGCGGCGTACGCGCCACGCTGATGGCATTGAGTCCGGTGTCGGAATCCATCGTGTGGGCCAGCGGTTCAGCTGGCATGGTAGTACGGACGCGTGACGGCGGAACGACATGGGAGTCGCATCCGGTGGCCGAGGAGCCGCGACTGCAATTTCGCGGAATCCACGCCGTCAGCACCGATGAAGCGTGGGTCATGAGCAGCGCCAACGGCCCCGAGACGCGGATCTACCACACGGTCGATGGCGGGACGACGTGGAAGGAACAGTATCGTGCGGCCGACACGGCGGTGTTCCTCGATTGCATCGCGTTCTTTGACGCGAAGCATGGCATCGCGTTCAGCGATGTCGCGACCCCGGGAATCTCGGTACTTCGCACCGAAGACGGCGGCGAGCACTGGAACATGTTGCCACCGGGCGCTGCCCCCGCTGCACTCAAGGGCGAGGGTGCGTTCGCGTCTAGCAATAGCTGCATCAGCATCACCGACAAGACGCACGCGGTCCTGATGGCCGGAACACCGGGCGGGCGGATCTTTCGCACTGCCGACGCGGGTGCGACGTGGACGCTCGCTGGTGCGTCGCCCACCATTCACGACAGCCAGGCCGGACCCACGGCGATGTCGTTCCGCGACAGCCGCCACGGCATGCTGGTCGCGGGAATTATTGGTCGCGGCGTAATGACGCGCGACACCGTGCCAAACGCCGTCGCCACGACGGATGACGGTGGCACGACGTGGGCGCTGCGCCATCGCCCCACCCAGCCGGGCATGCTCTCCGGCGTTGCGCTTGTGCCGGCCGTGAGCGACGGCACCGCGGTCACTGCGACGTATACCGGACTGCACGTCAGCCGTGACAACGGCGACAGCTGGACGAGTGTCGACACTGGTTACTACTGGGCTGTGAAAGCGTTCGGCAAGCGCGCGTGGGCGGTGGGGAACGGCGGCAAGATTACGCGAGTGGAGTTCTAAGCAACTCCCTCGCCAACTTCACATACAACGCCACCCCCTCGCGCAGCTCCGACTTGCTGATCTGTTCATCGGGCCGGTGCGCCACGTGAATCGACCCGGGCCCCAGTTGGTAGCAGGTACCCCAGGTCGTGTGAATCGCGAGATCGGACGCAAACGCCACCGTAGTGGACGGCCAACCCGGCAGCGATGGTGCCGTGGCCGGTGGCAACCCGGGGATGAATGTCAGCGTCACGCCCGGACCCGCGGCTGCCGTGTACGCCGCACGAATCGCATCATCCGGCCCGACAACGCGCACCAATAGCTCCGCCCGGGCGTGGGGTGCGACGACGTTTGGCGCCTCGCCACCCTCGATTTTCCCGATGTTGAGCGTGGACTGTCCGAGCACCGGGTCGATGGGAAGCGGCACCGCGCGAATTCGCTGTAGCGCATCGAGGAGCTTGTCGATCGCCGAGTCACCCAGTTCCGGATAGCCGGAATGTGCGGCAGTTCCCGCGGCCTCGACTTTGACCTTCAGCGTCCCTTTCTGCGCGGTCGCCAGGCGATTGTCG
>JANYCP010000041.1 GCA_025360265.1 Gemmatimonadota bacterium | reverse complement strand
TGGTGGACCGTTGGTGGTGGAACGGCACCTCAGGCGGCATCGTTGGCTGCGCGGCATACGTTCTGATTGTCGCGAGCTTTCACGATCTTCTGGTGCGCCGAACGGGCGCGCCACGGTTCTCGTGGATCGGCACACTCTTCGTCTTGTTGAATCCGAGCCTGCTCTACCTCCAGACCACGGCGATGACCGAACCGGTTTTGCTGGCGTGCCTGGTCGCGTCCGTCAACGAACTAGATCGCTGGAACGATACCAGTTCGCGGCGTGCGCTCATCGCATCGGCGATCCTCGGCGCGCTCGCGGTGGGCTCGCGATACGATGGATGGTTCTATGTACTGCTTGCAACGCCGACGGTTGCCTGGCTCGCGTTCCAGGGATGTCGCGACGCCGCCGGGCTGACAAAGAAATGGTGGCGCGACGCTGCACTCTTCGCGGCGCCGAGCGCGATCATGGTTGGAGCATGGTTGCTGTTCAACTGGGCCTACTTCGGTGATCCACTCGAATTCCAGCGTGGCGTCTGGTCGGCGCAGAGTCAGCAGGCAGCGATCGCCGCGCAGGGTGGTGCCGCCACTGGCGGTCACCTCATCACCTCACTCTGGTATTACGCCGGGGCCACCGCACTCTGTGCTGGGTTCATCCTCACACTGCTGGCCGCTGCCGGAACCATCGCGTTTTTTGCCCGCATGCGACATGTCGGACCGACGCCATTGTTGCTCCTGTCCGCGCTCCCGTTCAACGTCCTCGCGCTCTGGGCTCGCCAGAGTGTGATCCAGCTGCCATGGACCCAACCCGCCGGCTTCCTGAATGTCAGGTACGGCGTGATGATGGTCCCCGGACTGGCCGCCATGGCAATCCTCGGGGCCGTCCTTACGGCCCGGACCGGTCCAGCCTGGCGAAAGGGCATGCTCCTCGCTTCTCTCGTCGGTGTGACGGCCCAGGTGGGGCTCTTCGCCGTTGCCTGGCCTGCCGGGGCTGGCGCCCTGCGGGAAGGCGTGGCGATCCGCGACGGCGACCGGCGGCAGCAGCGTGCTTCCGATTGGCTGGCAGCGCATTACGACGGCGGGCGTGTCCTGGTGGACGAGGCGGTCAACATCAGTCCTCGCAGCCGGATCGCCCTGAAAAACCGAGTGTACCGCTGGACATGGGAACTCGGCACCAAGGCGCTCGCCGCACCGGAAAACGACGTCGACTGGGTGGTTGTCGACAGTCATCACGCTGACGGCGTGGTGGCCCGGGCGATCAGGGGACGTGAACCGTTCAACAACCGCTTTGACCGAGCCTTCGAGGATGACGGTCTGGCGATCTGGCGACGCAGGTAGTGTCGCTGCATATCGGAGGGAACATGACCAGGCAGCAACGAACCACTCGACGCTTGCATCGACCGCTTGCAGCGATAATGCTGATGGCAGCAGTCGGCTGCGGACGCAAGCCGACAACACCATTGGGCTCGCGAGCGCCATCGCCAGCGGCCGCCGATTCATTGGCCAACCTCGCGCGCACCGCGGGACGGGGCGCAGGCACCGGCTCCGACACCACGCATGGTGAGCAGTTGCCGCTGGTCGTTCCTGGTGGTCGCGTCGCCGATAGCATTGCGGCGGCCCCCCTGTCCTTGTCCCTCAGCGCTATTGGTTACCGCAACGGCATCGTGCTCGTCGGCACCAGCGCCGAAGCGACCATCACGATCCCAGTCAACGATGGGGTACGTCCGACGTCGCTGGTGCTGCACATCATTCCCACACCGCGCATGCCGGCCGCGACGTTGGTGTTGCGCCAGCGTGATCGGGTGATCGCGCTGCGCGACCTGACCGATACAACCTCGTCGATGACGTTGCCATTGAGCGAAGCCGTCGCCGACCACGGCCGCGTCATCGTTCAGGTTGGTCTTTCCGTTCCAGGACGTGACCGGTGCCAGGCCGAGCTGTTCTATCGTACAGTGATCAAGCCGGAGAGCCAGATCACGTTCGCCGACCAGCCGCATCTGGCCACCGAAGTCAATGGATTCTTCCAACCTTGGCTGGATCGCGTCACGTTCTACATGGCGGACCGACCGTCGATGGATGCGGCGCAGGCGGCGCTCGATGCCGCTGGGTATGTCGCGCGCCGGTATCGCGGCATGGCGACCGTCTTCGAGATCAAGCCATTGCCGCCGGCCGGCACACCGCTGCTGGAACCGGGCCCGTGGTCTCGCGCCATTGTCTGGTCGCCCAGCGGCAGCACGCGCGTCGTGCAGGTCGACGGTGGCAGGCACACCGTGCTGGCGATTGCCGCGCGCCGAGACGCACGACAACTGTTCACTCTGGCAGACGGTGCCGAACTGGTCGCGGCCACCGGATTTCGGAGCGTCAGCGCCGACCTGTCGCACAACGTTGCCGCGAACGCGCCGGTGCGAACCTTCGCCGATCTCGGCTTCGATAGCCGAACCATTGACGGCAATTCGCTGCTGGTCGCGTCGTATCCCGTTTCACTTGCCGACTTCGGCACCAACGTCACGCCGACATCATTGCGGCTGATCGTGCATCACTCGATCCTGCCGACCAACGGCAGCGGCTCGCTGCGTTTGCACTTGAACGGTGATCTGGTCTATTCACGCACCCTCGATCACGACGGCCTTGATGTAGTCATTCCGATTCCAGCACACTTGCTCCGCCGCGACAACGTGGTTGATGTGCGCTTCAACGTGACGCTCGGCGAAGGCGGCTGCCTCGTTGGCGGACCCACATTCGCCGCCACGATCGACAACGGATCGGCGTTCGTCACCAACGGTGCGACGGCGATGCCGCCTGGCTTCTCCCGCTTCCCGCAGGCATTCGTGCCAGCGTTTTCAGTCTTACTGGAACCGGTCGACCGATTCCGTGTTGAATTGGCCACGACCGTGATCGGCGCCATGCAGCAGACCACGCGGGCTCCGCTCGCTCCGGCGATCGCGCGCGACCGCGTGTCGGCGACCGGTCCGTTGCTCGCGATCGGCACGGGCGGACTGGCTGAAGCGCTTGGCGCGCCGCTGCGTTCTGATGGCGTGCGCCTTCGCGACCTCAACGGCAAGGTCTGGGATGAGTTTGCGCCTGATGCGCCGTACGGCGCGATGCAGGGCTGGACCCGCAACGGCGACGACGTGCTCCTGTTGCATCACACTGGCGCGAATGGGCAGCCGCTCGCCGACCTCGTGCGGGAGACCTTGGTCCCATACGGCTGGTTTGGGGTGCGCGGCGACCTGGCCATTCGCGGTATGCAGGGCCCGGCGCGATCGCTCACGGCGGCAAACGCAGGGTGGCGGATCGAGGCCGAGCCGGACCTGCCACAGAACGTGTTCGTGCGATACAAGACCGAGATTTACATCGCGGCGATGGCCCTGATGTTGATGCTCGCCATCTGGCTCTATCCTCGCGTCGTGCGTCGTGAACTCGATACGACTGGGTGAGTACCTCGTTCAACGAGGCCTGATCAGCGAGGTTCAGCTCAGCACCGCCCTCGAGCAGCAGCAGCGCACCGGAGAACGCCTGGGGCGGCTGCTGCTCATCCTCAATTACATTCGCCGGATCGATCTGGCGCGGGCGCTCGCCGACCTGTGGCAGTTGCCGTTCGTCACGATTGATGACGGCACCGTTGACCCACGCGTCGCGCAGCGGGTCCCGCTCGAAGCGACGCTGGAGCATCGCGCGGTCCCGTTGCGGGAAGACACCCAATCGGTGACCGTAGCGATCGCCGATGCGCCAGCGGCTGAGCTCCGCAACATTCTCGAAATCATCTACCCCGGCAAGGCGATCGACTTCCGGGTGACCACGGAATGGGATATCGATCGCGCGATCGCCTCGATCCATCGCCGCAAGGTGGTGGATACCTCGATCTATGGTCTCTATTTCCGTGATCAGGCGGAAAGCGCGTTCACCGTCTTCACGTTGCCGCAGTATCTGACGTTCGTCTTGCTGTGCGCCGCATTGCTGAGCGGGCTCTGGCTCTCGCCAGCCCGAACGCTCATGATGCTAAACATCCCGATCACCGCATTCTTCCTGATCGTGGTGGTGTTCCGCACCTGGGTCGGTGTGTCGGGCGCAGCGGCCGAAACCGCGATCACCATCAGCGACGACGACGTGCACGCGATTGACAACCGGGCGCTGCCGATCTACAGCATCCTCGTGCCGGTGTTCAAGGAAGAGCGCGTCATCGGGACGCTGTTGAAGGCGCTGCGCGATCTCGACTATCCCGCCGACAAGCTTGACATCATGCTGTTATTCGAGGAAGACGACCCGGAAACGCTTGCGGCCGCCAAGGCAGCGGCACCGGCGGCCAACGTCCGATTTCTCATCGTGCCAAGTGGCGACCCGCAGACCAAACCGAAGGCATGCAATGTCGGACTGTTGTTCGCGCGCGGCGACTACCTTGTGGTCTACGACGCCGAGGATCAGCCGGAACCCGATCAACTCAAGAAGGCGCTGCTCGCGTTTCGCCGCGGACCGACCGAGCTGGTCTGCGTGCAGGCCGCGCTCAATTACTACAACTGGAATGAAAACTTCCTGACCCGGATGTTCACGCTCGAATACTCGTTCTGGTTCGACTACCTCTTGCCAGGGCTCGACAAGCTCGGACTGCCGATTCCACTTGGCGGCACGAGCAATCATTTCCGGACGCAGGTCTTGCGCGAACTGGGTGGATGGGATCCGTTCAACGTCACCGAAGATGCCGATCTGGGCATTCGTGCAGCGATGCACGGCTACCGCGTCGGCATCGTTAATTCCACCACTTACGAAGAGGCGAACAAGCAGATCGGCAACTGGCTGCGGCAGCGGTCACGCTGGATCAAGGGCTACATGCAGACTGCGCTGGTCTTCTCCCGGGATCCCGTGGGCCTGGTCCGTCGTGCCGGCTGGAAGCACACGCTCGGTTTCGCGCTCCTGATCGGCGGCACCCCGCTGATCTTCCTGATCCAACCGATCTCGATTGCGTTGACACTCATCTGGCTGTTCACCCGTAGCGCGCTCCTGGAATCACTCTTTCCTCCGGTGGTGCTGTATCTGTCGCTCTTCAACCTGTTGATCGGCAACGCACTCGCCATCTACGTCAACATGTTTGCCGTCTTCAAGCGCCGGCTGCACATGCTGGTGCTCTTCTCACTGTTCAATCCGTTCTACTGGATCCTGCACTCCATCGCCTCATTCAAGGCGCTGGGGCAGCTCTTCACTCGTCCGTACTACTGGGAGAAAACCACCCATGGCCTCACCCGCCATGGCGCCGTCGGCTGAACCCGCCGCACCGCGGTGGGTCCGCACGCTGCTCTCGCTCGCGGTCGTGCTGCCCGTGGTCATCGTGGCTGTCCTGCTCGCGCACGGCGGCTGGCGCAGTGACATCCATGGCGCGTTCCTCAGCCGCGTCCGCTTCGCGGAAAATCGCGGACAGCTTCAACTCCTGGGATTCGAGTATCCACCGTTGCCATTCCTGTTGCTGCTGCCGTGGCCGGATGACATCTGGGTCATCGCGCTCGGCGCGGCGGCATTGTTCGGACTGGTCTGGATGGTGTTGGGCGATTGCACCTGGCAGCGCTCGATGCTCCCGTTGTTGCTGCTACTGTCCGTGGTGTGGACCCCGATTGGCGTACACCTGATCGCGGGCGACTTCAACGAGGCAATCGGACTGTTCGCCTTGTTCGTCGGATGGCGCCACTACCGACGGTGGTGGGCCACCAGAAAGACAATTCACGGCCTCTACACCGGACTCTGGTTAGGCCTCGCGTTCTACACCTCGCCGCTTGGTCTGGGCCTGGCACTTGTGGCCGGCGCGATTTTGCCATTGGTCTTTCCGCGCCTGCAGATTCCACCGTTCGCGTCTCAGCTCGTCCTGCTCGTCTTCCCGGGCGTGGCCGCCACCGCGACGTGGGCCTACTTGTCGTGGATCTTTACCCATCGAGTGGCCTTCCCGTTCACGCCGTGGGAACCGACGTCACCGGGATTCGCGACGATCCTGGTATGGACCATTCCCTATCTCGTCGTTTCGCTCTTCGCGATGTTGCGCCTGAAGGCCACCACCGCTGGCGTCTTGTTGCCGTTCGCACTCCTCGTCGTTGCCAACCGGGTTGGCTGGCATTTCTCGTTGGCATTCGCCACCGGTCTCCTGACGCTCGTCGCGATCGTGGCACTGCCCAGAGATCTGGGCCGGACCGGGCGTTCACTGGTCGCCCTCGCGGCCATCGGGCAAGCGATTGCGGCGTGGTGGATCATGCCGTGGCCGCGCGTGACCACAGCGGACCTCGCTGCACATGCCGTGGCCGACGCGCTGGCACCAGCCCCCAGTCGCAGTATCCTGATCGATGATCGCTTCGCGCCAACATTGCTCAAGTGGGCGCCGTCGCTCGCGCCGTACTTGACGACCCGTGACGCCGGTTTCGACCTCGCCCTCAGCGACCCCACGGGAAAGGTCGACTACATGCTCGTCACCGCCGACGACGACGGACTGACCCTCGATGCCGACGTGCGCCCACCGGTTGGGTTCGTCATCAACTGGAGCTGGTCGGGGTACACGCTCTATCGTCGACCA
>JANYCP010000033.1 GCA_025360265.1 Gemmatimonadota bacterium | reverse complement strand
TCGAGATGATCCTCCGGTGGCCCCCAGATCCAGCAGATATCCCACAGGATGCGCGCGGCTTCGTGCGGAGTGGATCCGAAGTGCACCTGCTCGATGATTTCCCGATCAGCATGAGTGATGATCAGTCTGCAATCCGGGTGGCTGCGAATCAGTTGACGAACAGCCCACGGCGGCACGTCACCGGCAGTGTCCCGTGGATGCCGCTGGCGGATATCCTCCAGCCGCACTGCCATCATCAGCGGGATGTGCCGTGCCGCACATGCCGCGACCAGCGCCTGCATCTCGGGGCCGGCTGGAGCCAGTCCGTAGAACGTGGGATCCGCCCGGATCGCTGGCGCATGGCGAGCAACCGCACCGTCCAGTGCCGCTTCCCACCCCGGCAAGCCAGGATGAATTGCCGGCACCGGCTTCAGGCGCGCATCCCGGTCGTGGATCTCATAGAGCTCGGCGTTTCCTGCCATCGGATCGCGCCAGTAGACCGCAGCGAGGTGCGACACCCAAGCCTCGGTTGAGCCCGTTCGCAGCATCTCCCGAACCACATCGGACGAATCCCATGCGCCGATGTCGCGAAACGGATACGAGCCGACAAATGTGTTGATGTCGACCTGGCTCATGTTCTGAAGCTCCCCGCCGGGAATACGGACTCTGCGTTTCGCCAGCGAACTTGGTCGAGCTGATCAAGGGTCAGGAGTTGCTCCAGCCGACGAAGCTTCGCCCACCCGGTGCACATGGTGATATCACAGCCCCAGAGAAGACGGCTCACACCGACCGCCGCAATGCAGGCCTCTAACATTCCGTGATCGACGCCACTGCCCGACAAGTCGAGGTAGATGTTGTCCACTCGGGCGATAGCCGGCAGCGTGTGCAGCCAATCACCGCCACCGCCAATGTGCGCCAGGATGAAGGGCACGGTCCGGTGGCGTCGCGCCAACGTTGCAAGCTCGGCGGCATCGGAGGCCTCCTGGCCGGGCCACTCGGTACGCCGATGCTGCCAGATGTGATGCAGCACCGGCACACCGTGAGCGCTGGCTGCCTCGCCGATCGGGTCGAGCAGCGGATCGTCCGCGCGGCGGCTTGCGGCGAGCTTGATGCCGATCATCCCGGCCGAGAGGCATCGTGCGATTTCAGCCACGGCATGTTCGGTGTAATTCGGGTTGACGCAAGCATAACCGCTGATCCGATCGGGATGCACCCGCATCAGGGCGAGCAGGGCATCATTGCCAATCCGGACGTCGGCAGGAGACGGAAAATAGGTTGGCGACCGACGGCCCCATGTACCAAGAATCGAGGCGACGTGGCGCGTGATGCCGATCTGTTCACCGGCGCGCAGTCGCGAGGCGTTCCGCTCTGCCCAGTCGGCGCGCTGTCCATCCGGTTGAAAAAAATGCGCATGGACGTCGATCAACACGTTGCGAGTACCTCGCCAAGAGTCTTCAGTGCCGAGTCTACCGAGGATGCATCGTGCGCCAGCGAAACGAAGTTGTATGCGGTGCGCTTGAACAACAGCCCACGGCGTGCGCATTCGGCGGCGACACGCTGCGACCGCGCGTTATCTGCATATCGCAAATAGCACATCTGTGGAATGCCTGCACAGTGCACGCCACCCGTCGGATCCTCACTCGCCAGGCGTGTCAGCCCACTGAACAGTCTCGCACCCATCAAACCAAGGTGCGCTGGGACACCCTTGGTCTTCATCTCTGCAACGGTCGCCCGTGCTGCCGCAAGCGAGACACTCTCCGTCGCGAGCGTCGACGATATCCAGGTGCGCTGCACGGCGCGCATCACGTCTGCGCGTCCGCCCACCACCGCAAGCGGGTAGCCATTGGCGATCGCTTTGCCGAGAACAATGAGATCGGGTTCGAGCTGCCACACCTCTGTAGCGCCGCCCAGTGCGATCCGGCATGCCGTCTTGATCTCATCGATGACAAGCAACGCGCCGACCTTCTGCGTTTCTGTGCGGAGCACGGTGAGCCACTCCGCGTCAGGTGCAGCGTCGATGACCGGTTCAACGACCACACATGCGAGTCGGTCGCCGGCCGCCCGGATTGCCTTGCGGGTTCCCTCGGCATCATTGAATGGAACTGTTCCGAAGAGTGATTGAATCACCTGCGGAGTACCAAGTCCAGTATTGCACCAGTCGAGCCAGCCGTGGTAGCCGCAGCCCAGGACCTGATCACGTCCTGTCGCGACGTGCGCGATGCGGACAGCTGCGGCGACCGCCTCGGCGCCAGTCTTGAGAAAGCGAACTTCTTCCAGCTGCGGGATCACCGCTCGCAACTCATCGGCGAACGCGGCTTCGTCAGCGGGGGGAAGTGGGCCGGTCGCGCCCCGATCGACGGCTGCATGGACGGCCAGGTTCACCGCCGCGTTTCCATAGCCGAGAGCGACTGCGCCGAGACCCATGATGAAGTCGAGATATTCACGACCATCAGTGCCATGAACCGTGCAACCGTGGGCGTGCACCATCTGATGCGGAACGCCAGCGGCAGCCGGGCCGAAGAGTATGTCCGGCCGCTTGCTGCCCGTCGACGTCACACCGGCGATGCTCATCCGGCCATCTCCAGCGCGCCGAAGTCCGATGGATCATGGCGGTCGCCGCGCAGGTAGACCCAGCCGGGGCCTCCGCTCCAGATCAATTGCCCAGATCGTCGGGTCCGTTCCTCGCGCATCTCATTGACGATCAGGTCGAAGCCGAGGCGTTCGGTGCGTCGCAGCGCGGCGGCGTGCGGGCAGGGAACGGCGACGGTGATCCGGTAACCGTTCGCGGTGGGTTGCCACGCACCTCGAACAGAGGACGCGTCGCCTATGCCAATCGGCCGAGCATTCAGCACACCGTGCGGTGCGGGGTTGATCAGCCAGCCGTGCGATTGCCGATCGTGTCCTCGCCAGTACACCTGTATTCCATCTGCATTGACGTCTTCAGGTTCGTTGTCCAGATTGGCGGGCGGGGTATCGTGTGGCCGCATCACAAGACTGGCCTTCACGACTTCCACGCCGATGTACAGCTCGTCGTCCGACCAATTGACCCACGCGGTGGCCGAAAAGTTATCGGGCCCCTCGTACGGCGATTCGCTCCGGAAGTAGTGATGCTCCTCATTCATGCTCAGCGGCGCAGATCGATCGAAGCCGCGTGACGAGCCGTCAAGCGCCGGGGTGGTGTCGAGCCAGATCGCCTGTCCGGCCGTGATTACCGGTTGGTCGCGCACAAAACTCACTGGCGGTAGCGGCTGCGCCTGCATACCAGTCAGGATGGTGTCGGTGCCGCTCGATGAGATGACAGTCGAGTCGGCCGTGACGCGCACGGTCGTTAGTATCTCACTTTCCCGCACCTCGATCGTGTTCCCGTCCCATTTCGCCTCTGTCACGGCGCCGCTGTGGTCGATCACCGTCACGATGTGTGCTGTATTGCCTTGCCAACGTCGGACGAAGAAGGTGCGGCGTGCGTTCGATCCGGGGAGGCCGGGCGCACTGGCACGCAGCAAGTCGCCGTCACCCATGAACCAGAGCCGCAGCGACGCGTCATCGACGTGAGATGAGACCAGTACGCCGTCGCCAATCCCAGGTGCAAACTGTTCGGCATCGGTCACGAACTCGCCTGGTATTTCAGACGGTTCCCACGTTCCGCCTGATGCTTCGGTCGTCGAGCCCGCGATATGCCATGGCAGGTCGAGGCGAACCGGTTGGGTGGAGTCGAGGTGGCTCACATCGACTGTCCACCGAGGTCCTGACACGACTGCTCGCGTGATGTCATTCCAGGTACCCGAACACCAAGCCCAGTCTCCATTCACGTCGAACGCCGCGCAGCGCGCCCGCTCGCCGGCAGACTGATTGCGGTTGTTCAATACCGGCGCGTTGTGTGCCATTGTCGATCGGTACCAGAACAAGTCGCGCGATGTGTACGATCCGGTGCCGGGATCAGGAAGCCAGTGCACACCGTTGGCGGCAAGCGTCAGATGCAGCCGATCCGGATGACCGTGCCCGCCACCGACGTTACCGCATTCCAGCGAGACGTATGTGGCACCGTGCCGCATGACCGCAAGACCTTGCTGCTCCATGAGACGGCTGGCGCCCTGCCATAGCTTCGTGTTGTCCGGGAGCGACGCTGCATTAACCAGCAGGGCCCACCAGGAGAGATCGGCGCGCGTGCGCCCCGCTGGTAGCGTCTGACCCGCCTCATGCAGGTAGGCATCGTAGGTCTGCTCTCGACGCGGCGTTACACCGTAAAGTGCCTTGAGCCAGGGGACGAGCTCATGGGGCTTGCGGTTGCCCAGCATGGCAACGCCCGCTTCCCAGCATTCGATGTACGCCGGATGCGCGAGCGAGACGCCGAAGCGTGCGTCCTTACGAGCCGGAAAGGTGAGATCCGGCAGCGCTGTCCATGTTGGCGCCATCAGCGCATCACCCAGATGGGCTGCGACTGCATCATCCTCGAGCAGGTCGGCGCCAGCGGTCACGGCCCACTGCAGGCCTACCAGCAGTCCGCGCAGGGCGAAGAGGTGGTAGTTCTCCCCTTCGAACCACATGCCGTCGGCACCGAAGCCGTCCGCCAGATGTCCGAGCAGGCCGGTGCGTCCTTCGATCGACGAAACGGCAAGCTCCTCATCGCCAAACCAGGTTGCGATCGCAGTGAGCGCCGCGCTATTCCATGTTTGCCGGTTCGACATTCCCTCATTGAACTCGGCGATGATTGTCGCGGCTTCATTGGCAATTGCGTCGATGCACTCGATGTCTCGTTCGTCGAGCGCATTGACCTCGCGCAGGATGAACGCCGCGGCGAGATAGTCGAGCACCCAGATCGATTCGAGGTAGGTCGAGAAGAAAAGATGAGAG
>JANYCP010000030.1 GCA_025360265.1 Gemmatimonadota bacterium | reverse complement strand
GCTGGCTTGGCATCGCCCTCGATTGTTTGCGCTGCACTGCAGATCGCGTCGACCTCTCCAGCCACATTCCACCGGTCCACTTCACCACGCCGCCAAGGGTGGTCGCCGTAGAACCGGGTGCTGCGGCTGCCGCCGGCTTTAAGGTCGGCGACGTGATTCGCACGATCGACGGCAAACAGATGGCAAGCCCTGGCGGGGCAGCGCGTTTCAGCAATATGCAGGGTGGTGAGCGAGTGGTGTTTGGTGTCGAGCGCGGCAAGCAGCTCATCACCCTGACGCTGGTGGTGCCGAAGCCGTATTGATGTTGGTCCGGGGCTGAAGCCCCGGCTCGGCTGGGGTCGCTGAAGCGACCGTGATCCCAACCGCTCGGGCATTGACGCGACACGCCCGCACCCGCCTGACACACAGATGCTGCGGCATCGAGATCAAGGTCGCTTCAGCGACCCCAGCCGAGCCGTTGCTTTAGCAACGGACCGAGCGACACCGGACCCAACACCCCCATATTCCCCGCATGGCCCAACTGATTGAATGCGTCCCGAATTTCTCCGAAGGTCGGGACGCCACGGTTATCAAGCAGATCACCGACGCGATCGAATCGGTGCCAGGTGTTCGGCTGCTCAATGTGGACCCAGGACAGGCGACCCACCGCACCGTGGTCACGCTTGTCGGTGATCCGGACTCAGTAATCGAGGCAGCATTCCGCGCCATCAAGCTCGCCGGTGAATTGATCGACATGCGGCATCATTCGGGCGAGCACCCTCGCATGGGCGCCACCGATGTCTGTCCGCTCATTCCGATCTCCGGCATCACGATGGAGGAGACGGCGGCATATGCGGGCAAGCTCGCCGAGCGCGTCGGCCGCGAGCTCAAGCTGCCCGTGTATCTCTATGAATCCGCACAACCCGACAAGTCGCGCAGCAATCTCGCGGTGATTCGCGCAGGCGAGTACGAAGGCCTTGCGCAGAAAATCGTGAAGCCGGGGTGGAAACCGGATTTCGGCCCTGCGGCGTTTGACGCAAAGCGCGGCGCTGCGGTGATCGGCGCGCGTGATTTCCTGGTCGCGTACAACGTCAACCTCAACACCACATCGACGCGCCGCGCCAATGCTATCGCGTTCGACGTGCGTGAGGCTGGCCGAACAGTGAAGAACGCCGCAGGACAGGACGTGCAGCAACCCGGCACGCTCAAGGCGGTCAAGGCAATCGGTTGGTACATCGCCGAATATGGTGTGGCACAGGTTTCTATCAACCTGACCAATATCGACGTCACGCCAGTGCACGTGGCGTTCGATGAAGTCTGTCGCGCCGCCGACAAGCGCGGCGTCCGCGTTACCGGGTCGGAGCTCGTCGGCCTGGTGCCGCTCCGGTGCCTGCTCGACGCCGGCCGCTATTTCCTGCTCAAGCAACAACGTTCAGTGGGTGTCTCCGAACAGGAGCTCGTCAAGATTGCGGTGCGGTCGCTGGGGCTCGACGACCTCGCGCCGTTCAAACCGGAGGAACGCGTGATCGAATATCTGTTAGGCGATCCAGCCACGTCGCGACTGGTCAGCATGACACTGGCCGACTTCACCGCTGAGACCGCGAGCGAGTCCCCCGCCCCAGGCGGCGGCTCCATCGCGGCCTACATCGGCGCGCTCGGCGCCGCACTCGGCACCATGGTGGCCAACCTCTCTAGCCACAAGCGTGGCTGGGACGAGCGCTGGAAGGAATTCTCCGATTGGGCCGAAAAGGGACAGGCGCACGCGCAGGAGTTGCTGCGGCTGGTAGATGAAGACACTCGGGCATTCACCGTTGTGATGGATGCGTTCGGAATGCCGAAGTCCACCGATGCTGAAAAGGCAGCCCGCAAAGATGCGATTCAAGCGGCGACGAAATACGCCACCCAGATCCCATTCAAGGTGATGGAGACGTCACTCGCATCAATGACCGTGATCAAGGCGATGGCCGAACAGGGGCAGGAGACTTCGGTGTCGGATGCCGGCGTCGGCGCGCTCTGCGCCCGGAGTGCTGTGATGGGCGCCTATCTCAACGTGAAGATCAATGCGGCGCAACTCGCCGACAAGGCGTTCGCAGGTGACATCGTGGCACGTGGGGCGGAGATCGAACGGAACGCGCAAGCGATGGAATCGGAGATACTGGCGATCGTCAACGCGAAGATTTAGCGGACAGTTCCCGTGTCCGTCGTTACGTCACAATCCCCGAAAACGCCGTCATGAACCGCGCCATCTCATCGGCGGTCCCAACCGACACCCGCAGATGCTGGGTCATCGGCGGGAACGGCCTCCCCACCAACACACCTTGCGCACGGAACCGCGGAATCACGCTCTGTACCGGCCGGCGGATGTCGACCATGAAGAAATTCGCTTCCGATGGGATCACCTTGAACCCTGCTGCCGTGAGCTGACTGACGGTCTTTTTGCGCAATTCCAGCGTGATCCGTTTCGTGTTGGCCTGCGAGTCGGTGTCCTTCAAGGCAGCGACTCCTCCCCACTTCACCAGCGCGTTGATGCTTCCCATGGTGTATGGCCGCATCTGGCGGATCAATTCCGCCGGCGCGATCGCGTAGCCAAGCCGCATGCCGGCCAGCGCCGCAATCTTGGAGAAGGTTCGCGTCACGATCACCGGTCGTCCTTCCAGTACGTACGGCACCGAGGTCGCGTAGTCACTCGATTCAACGAAGTGATGATACGCCTCGTCGATCAGCACCGGCATGTCGGCCGGAACGCCATCGAGCAGCGTCTTCACTTCCGACTTGGTGACAATGCGACCCGTGGGATTGTTCGGATTGCAGAGATAGACGAAGCCGCATTCGCGATCATATCGCTTTGCAGCCTGGATCGTGGCGGTGATGTCCTGGCAATAGTCTTCGGCGAGCTGAATCCGGATTGCGTCAGCCTTGATGCTCGTGGCGTGAGCATACACAGAGTCGAAGGTCGGGTCGGCGCAGATGACCTTCTTACCACCGCCCAGGAACGCCGTGCCCGCCACATCGAGAATCTCGCCGGAACCGGCGCCGAGCAAAATGTTCTCCGGCTTCACGCCATGATGCTGCGCGATCTCCGACACGATATTGCCATCGGGATAGCCGTAGCGATTGGCGTACTTGAACGCCTGAGTCATCGCCTGCATGACCGATTCAGGCGGGCCGTACGGATTTTCGTTGGCGGCGAGCTTGGCGAACGAGTCGTACTCATCGCCTTGCTGGTCGGCTCGCTCGATTGTGTAGGCGCTGAGTTTTGGCCTGAACGTCATCGCGCCAACCGCCGACGCGACACCGCCTACAAAGTGACGACGTTGCATGTGTCTACTCCTCCCAGCGAAAGCGCCAGACGGCAATCCCGCAGAACAACGCAGCAAACCCCAGCAGTATCACAATC
Organism: Gemmatimonadota bacterium; assembly: GCA_025360265.1. Taxonomy (GTDB): domain Bacteria; phylum Gemmatimonadota; class Gemmatimonadetes; order Gemmatimonadales; family GWC2-71-9; genus Palsa-1233. Next base: position 4,457 of record JANYCP010000030.1, on the reverse strand, counting down.
GGCGCCACAGCGCCGCTGAACCCGACACCGCGCCAGGTCATGTCGTCGAGTCCGTTGACCGCCCACCGCACCGGGACGACCTTGGTTGCCTCTTGCAGCCACGACGGAAAGATGAAGCTCGGAATCCATGCTCCGCCGAGCATGACCATCATCAGCGTGGCGAAGATCGCCGCGCGGCGCGCTGTGTTCGGTGTCCGCCCCACCGATGCGACCAGCAACCCGAACGTGGACGCCATCAGCGCGGTCGCGCCGGCGATGCCGAGGAAACCGAGGATGCTGCCGTGAATTCGGACCTTGAAGACGACGATGGCAAACGTGAACGACACCAGCAATGTCATCAGCGAAATCAGGGTGCCGCTTAAGGCCTTGCCGCCCATCAACGCCGCCCTGGATACTGGCGCGCTCCGCAGTCTCTTCCAGAGTCCCCGCTGGCGTTCGAGCAGAATGCCGATGCCGAGGTCAATCGCCGCCATGAGAAGGAACTGGATGCCCATGCCGCCGAACGAGTGGGCGTATCCGTTGTAACCCGCATTGGGGTTCGCCGTTGCGGCGATTTCCTTCACGGTATACGGGGTCGTCATTCCCGGAGCACTGACCGACGTCCCATTTTTCGCATTGCCCTGTTCGAGATTCCGTGTCGCAGCCAGCACATCGCGGAGGCGTTGCTTCTGGTCCGCCGGCATATCGCTCGCGTCGAGCTGCTGCATGCTCTGCTCGGCAAGTACCCCGCCGCGGGAGCCGGTAAACACTTCCTTGCTGACGGCCTGGATGACGTCGCCCATGAGCATCCCGCGAACCATGCCGAGTTCCGCATTGCGCGAGGGGTCGTAGAGCAATTCGAGTTCCGGCTTGCTCTGGCCATTGAAGAACGACAGCCCCGCGGCATCGCCGAATCCCGCGGGAATCACGACACCAACGGACACCCTGCCATTGCGCACCGCGTCACGCACCGAATCGGGCGTGGTGAGGGCGACGCGCAGCGCCTTGTCCGCCGAAATCGTGGTGACAATCGACGTGGAGATCACGCCCTTGTCCTGGTCCGCAACCATGATCGGAATGCGTGTCGGCTCCCCGGCATTGCTCACGCCGCCGAACACCGCCCCGAAGAATGACGCGATGGCGATCGGTACTGCGAAGCTCATGATCACGGCCTTGCGATCACTGAAGAAGAGCTGGAGGTCTTTCTTGACCATGGCGCGCAATGCGATGAATGCCATCAGTCCCTCAGGCTCCTGCCCGTCAAGGTGAGGAACACGGCTTCGAGCGACGGGCGCTCACCGGGCTTCGCAGGTGCCTGCGAGTGGAGTCCGGCAAGTGTGTCGTTCGCGATGACCTTGCCGTGATCGATCACGACGATCCGATCCGCCATCCGTTCCACTTCTTCCATGTAGTGCGTGGTGTAGAGCAGCGCCTTGCCCCGAGACTTGAGCAATTCAAGATTATCGAAGATCGCATTGCGGCTTTGCGGATCGACGCCGACCGTCGGCTCGTCGAGCAAAATGATGTCGGGATCATGCAGCAAGCCGGCGGCGAGATTCAAGCGCCGCTTCATTCCGCCACTGAAGTTCTTGACCGCATCGCGCGCTCGATCGGCCAGTCCCACGAGGTCGAGTACGTCCTTGATCGCAGCCGAGAGCGGCGTACCGCTCATCCCGTATAATGCACCGAAGAAGCGGAGGTTGTCGGTGGGACAGAGCTCGTCGTAGAGCGCCAGATCCTGCGGCACGAGACCGATCTTTCGCTTGATCGGATCGGTGTCGCCCTTGAGCATCACACCACCGATCCTCACTTCGCCGCGGTCAGGAGTCACCAGCCCGGCAATCATCGACACCGTCGTCGTCTTCCCGGCACCATTGGGGCCAAGGAGGCCGATGAGCTGCCCCTGTTCGAGAGTGAACGAGACATCGTCCACTGCCACCAGGTCACCGTAGGTTTTCCGGAGATTCTTGATTTCAAGCATGAGCGAAAAGGTACGGCCGAACATCGATTCTGGCCAACATGAAACGTTTCACGCACGCACCCTTACCTTCCGCCATGACCACGTTTGCAGACCTCGGCCTCTCCGCCCCGCTCGTCGAGGCCCTCACCGCACTCGGCTACGAGGAACCGACGCCGATTCAGGCCGACGCAATCCCGGCGCTACTGGCGGGCCGCGACCTCCTGGGCCAAGCCGCAACCGGTACCGGCAAGACAGCAGCTTTTGCTCTTCCCTTGCTGGAACGTCTCGCCGTGACGCGCCCCGTTTCACTGCGCCCCGCATTGCTCGTGCTCGTCCCGACTCGCGAACTCGCCATGCAGGTCGCCGAGGCATTTCATCGTTACGGTCGCGCGCTCGGCACCAGCGTCGTGCCGATCTATGGTGGCCAGCCCTTCAGCGCCCAGATCAAGATTCTCAAGCGCGGCGTGCATGTGGTCGTTGCGACGCCGGGTCGGGCACTCGATCATATCCGTCGCAAGACGCTCGACCTGCAGGGCCTCGCCGGGATCGTGCTGGATGAAGCCGACGAAATGCTCGACATGGGATTCGCCGACGAACTCGAAAGCATTCTCGACGCCGCACCCAAGATTCGACAGACGGCGCTGTTCTCCGCGACGCTGCCCCCGCGAATCACCGTCATCGCCGAACGACACCTCAATGATCCGGTGCGAATTCGCATCGCCGAGGAAAAGACGCGCGCTGGATCGACGGCGAAGGTGCGACAAGTTGCGTATCTCGTGCCTCGCGCGCAGAAGGTGGCGGCACTCGGTCGCGTGCTCGATATCGAGGCGCCAGCACTCGCACTGGTGTTCTGCCGCACGCGAACCGAAGTCGACACCCTCACGGCAACCCTTGGTGGACACGGCTTTCGCGCCGAAGCGTTGCATGGCGGGATGACGCAGGACGCCCGCGATCGTGTGATGAAGCGCACGCGTGCAGGCTCGGTTGACCTGCTCGTGGCTACCGACGTCGCCGCGCGTGGTCTCGACATCGAGAAGCTTTCACATGTAGTGAACTTCAACGTGCCGGAATCGCCGCAGGCGTACGTGCACCGGATCGGGCGCACTGGCCGCGCAGGACGCGAAGGTGTTGCCATCACATTCGTCGAGCCGCGTGAGCACCGGATGTTGCGAAGCATTGAAGGCGTGACTCGACAAAAAATCACCGTAAGCCAGCTGCCGACGGCGTTTGATGTGCAAACACGCCGCCTGGGTGTCACTGCGGCTTCGTTGCGTGAAACGATCGTTGCTGGCGCAGGTGAGCACTACCGCGTGGCAGTGGAATCACTCACCGACGAATTCGATCTCATGACCATTGCGATGGCCGCCGTGCAACTGGCGCATGAACGGAGTCCGGGTGGTGCGCCGCGCGATGATGCAGCGCTCGATATCAAGGTGGCGGCGCCGCGAGTGCGCGCGCCAAAGGCCGAACGGGCCGAAAAGGGTGAGGCCCCCGAGAAGGGGAAGCGACCAGGGCGTACCCGCGGCATGTCGCGCATCTACATCGGCGCGGGGCGCAAGCACAATCTCCGACCGACGGACTTGGTCGGTGCCATCGTGAATGAAGCGAAGATCGCACCGAGCGAAATCGGCACGATCGAAATCAGCGACAAGTTTTCCCTGGTGGAACTGGCCGAGGAGCAGGTTGAACCAGTCATTCGCGCGCTCCGCGCCAGTACGATCAAGGGGAAGAAGCTCACGGTGCGGCGCGACCTTGCCAACCGGTAGTAGCGGGCGCAGCATGCTGCGCCCATACTTTAGGTATCCACCGAATCATGGAGTCTCCATGTTCAAGCCGATCCGTTTCGCGGCCCTTCTCCTCCTTTTTGTCATTCAACCACTCACAGCTCAGGGCGTAGCCCAGGAATTCGATGGGCTGCACTTCCGGTCGATCGGCCCGGCGATCATGTCGGGCCGCATTGCCGATATTGCGGCTTACGAAGCGAACCCGGCCGTGTTCTACGTTGCAACCTCGCATGGTGGCGTGTGGAAGACGACGAGCAACGGCGCGCTCTTCACACCGGAACTACAAGATCAGGGGCTGATGTCGACGGGCGCCATCGCGATCTCGCAGTCCAATCCGGATCTGGTGTGGGTCGGGACAGGCGAGAGCAACAATCGGCAGAGCACATCCTGGGGCGACGGTATCTACAAGTCGACCGACGGCGGCAAGACATTCATGAACATGGGGCTGAAGGACTCGAAGCACATTGGCCGAATCGTGATCGATCCACGCAATAGCGATGTCGTGCTGGTCGCTGCTGCCGGCCCACTCTTTGGGCCCGGCGGTGATCGCGGTGTCTACAAGACCACCGATGGCGGCAAGACGTGGAAGCTTGTGCTCAAGGTCGACGAGAACACTGGCGCCAACGATGTGGCGATGTCACACGACAATCCGTCGATACTCTTCGCATCGACGTACCAGCGACGCCGCACGGCGTGCTGCGTGAACGGCGGTGGACCGGGAAGTGGGCTCTGGA
>JANYCP010000019.1 GCA_025360265.1 Gemmatimonadota bacterium | reverse complement strand
GGACGAAATTGAAGATCGACTGCCGTTTCGAGAGCCAAAGCAGGGTGAAGCGCATCATCGTTAGTCAGGTCCTGGGACTTGGGGCATGGGGCATGGGGCGTGGGGTGTGAAGCCAGGTCCCGACCGGGGCGAAAAGTAGTGGTTGCGCAGATCGAGAGGAAACGCGATTCTCCCATGCCCCACGCCCCATGCCCCATGGCCAGTCTCCCGGAGAGTCGTTGACAACCATCGCCTACGCCCGCCGCCTCGGCCTCTTTTCCGCCACCATGCTGGTCATTGGCGGAATCATCGGGTCGGGGATCTTTCGCAATCCGGCCGAGGTGGCCCGCATTGTCCCGACGCCAGCGCTGACCAATGTCGCCTGGGGGATGGGAGCGGTGATCGCCCTCATCGGGGCGTTTGTCTTCGCGGAGCTGGGGCGCCGCCGACCGCTCGCCGGGGGCGGCTACGCGTACCTTCGCGAGGCCTTCGGCCCGTTGGCCGGCTTCCTGTACGCGTGGGCGCTACTGCTGGTGATCACCACGGGAGCGATTGCGGCGGTCGCGATGACGTTTGCCGGGTACGCCGCCGCCCTGATGGGGTGGCCCGAATCGGCGCAGCCGTGGATTGCCGGTGGATCGATCGTCTTCCTGACCTTGCTGAACATTTTCGGCGTGCGACCAGCCGCGTGGACGCAAAACGTTTTCACCGTCCTCAAGCTAGCGGCGATTGCTGCGTTGATTGTGGCGGCGTTCGCCGCCACACCGGGTGTACACCCCGACGCCGTAGCTCCCGTTCGCGAAGGCGGCCTCGTGCTGGCCTTGGGCGCCGCGCTGGTCCCGGTACTGTTCGCATTCGGTGGCTGGCAACAGACCAACTTCGTGGCTGAAGAAATCGTGAACCCGGAACGCAACCTGCCGCGCGCGCTAATCATCGGCGTCATCGCGGTAGTCGCTGCCTATTTGCTGGTAAACCTCGCCTACCTGCGTACCATGGGTATTGCCGGGCTGGCGGCGAGTACCGCACCGGCCGCCGAAACGATGGCGGCGGTAGCAGGTGACGCCGGCCGGCGAATGATTGCGGCGGGGATCGTGGCATCCACATTTGGTTTCCTCAACGTCGTGATCCTGGTGACACCGCGAGTCTACCAGGCAATGGCGCGCGACGGACTCTTCTTCGAGTCGTTCGCACGACTTCATCCGAAGTGGCGCACGCCGGTGGCAGCCATCCTGCTCCAAGGCGCGTGGGCGATCGTACTGCTCTTCTCCAAAAAATACGGTGAGTTGCTCGATTACGTAGTGTTCGGCGACTGGATTTTCTTCGGATTGATTGCCGCCACGCTTTTTGTGCTGCGCCGCCGCGACGGCGATGCGCCGACCACGTTCAAGACCCCGCTGCACCCGGTCACGACGCTGCTCTTCATTGCCGCGGCAGTGTACGTTGTGGTGGGCTCGATTGCCGCCCATCCGAGGAATGCCGTGATCGGCTCCGGACTGTTGTTGATTGGTGTGCCGGTACACTTCATCTGGCGCGGTCGCGCTACGAGTCATTGAGTGTTTGAACCCCGCACCATCATCGAGCCGTTCCGGATCAAGAGCGTCGAGCCGATCCGCCAGACAACTCCACTCGAACGAGCCGATGCGCTCAAGACAGCGCACTACAACCTGTTCAAGCTGCGTGCGCGTGATGTATTGATCGATTTGCTCACCGATTCCGGCACCGGCGCAATGTCGTCGCGGCAATGGGCCGGCATGATGCGCGGCGACGAGTCGTATGCCGGTGCCGACTCGTGGTTTCGTTTTGAGGCCGCCGTGCAGAAGATCACCCGCCTCACCCACGTAATTCCAACGCATCAGGGGCGCGCGGCGGAACGCATTCTCTTCGGCACCATGGTCAACACCGGCGACATCGTCCCGAACAACACGCACTTCGACACCACTCGCGCGAACATCGAGTCGCGCGGCGCTACCGCGCTCGACATTCCGATTGCCGAGGGGCGGCGTCCGGAAGTATCCCATCCGTTCAAGGGAAACATGGACCTCGCAGCGCTCGAGCGAGTGCTGATTGAACACACGGGTCGCGTGCCACTGGTCATGATGACAGTGACGAACAACTCGGGCGGCGGGCAGCCGGTGTCGCTCGAGAATCTTCGTGGCGCCCGCGCCATTTGCCGGAAACATGGAGTGCCGCTCTTTCTCGACGCGTGTCGCTTCGCCGAGAATTCGTGGTTCATCAAGGAGCGCGAGCCGGGTCATCACGAAGAGCGGCCGATTGATATTGCCCAGGCGATGTTCGCCGAGGTTGATGGTGCGACGATGAGTGCGAAGAAGGACGGCATGGCGAACATCGGCGGTTTCCTCGCCATGAACGACGACGACCTGGCACGCCGTTGCCGCGACAACTTGATTCTTACCGAGGGCTTCGTGACGTACGGCGGGCTTGCCGGGTACGACCTCGAAGCAATCGCGATTGGGCTGGAGGAGTCGCTCGACGAAGACTACCTCCGGTATCGGATCAGGTCGGTCGCGTATCTGGCAGATCGCCTTGCTGCGGCCGGCGTGCCGATGGTGACGCCGCCCGGTGGGCATGCACTGTACATCGATGCCAAGGCGATGCTCGGTCACATTCCGCAGTCGGAGTATCCGGCGTGGGCGCTGTCGTGCGCGCTATACCTGGTTGGTGGCGTGCGGTCGGTTGAGATCGGGACGGTGATGTTCGGCCAGCAGCCCGATGGCAGCGAGAAACCCGCCGCGATGGAGCTGGTGCGCCTCGCGTTTCCGCGACGGGTGTACACGCAGAGCCACGTCGATTATCTCGCCGAAGTGTTGCTCTATGTAAATGAGCGTCGCGCGAAGATTCGTGGACTGAAAATCGTCGAGCAGCCGCCGGCACTGCGGCACTTCACGGTGAAGATGGCGCCGGCGCATGATGAAATAATGGCCAGTCGCTAAAGCGACTGCTCGGCTGGGGTCGCTGAAGCGACCGGACCTTTATGGAGGATTCTCATGCAACGCACCCTGTTCGCGGCCGCAATGCTGTTCGCCGCACCGCTTGCGGCCCAGACGCCAACGCAGCCGGCCACCTACGCCAAGCTCATCGACACGATGATCCCGATGCGCGACGGCGTGCGCCTGCATACCGCAGTCTGGGTGCAACAGGGCGTTGAGGGACCTCGGGGGATCGTGTTTCGTCGCACGCCGTACGGCATCGATGGCGGCAGCCCGGCCGGCGGATCGATGCGTGAACTGGCCACAGACGGATACACCTTTGCGGTTCAGGACATTCGCGGCAAATACAAGAGCGAAGGACAATTCGTGATGCAGCGCGCGCCGCGCGATCGCAAGGACGCCAAGGCAATCGATGAGGGCACCGATGCGTACGACACGATGGAGTGGCTCACCAAGCACGTCCCGAACAACAACGGCCGGATCGGCATGATCGGCGTGTCATACGACGGCTGGCTGGTGGTGCAGGCGCTGATGGATCCGCATCCCGCGTTCAAGGTGGCATCACCGCAGGCGTCGCCGGCGGACATGTGGATGGGCGACGACTTCCATCATCAGGGCGCGTTCCGTCTGTCGTACGGCTTCGAGTACGCCTATGAAATGGAGCACGCCAAGGGATTCGACACCGGATACCCGTTCGATCGCGCCGATACCTACAGCTGGTACCTCGAGCTCGGCGGACTTGGTCGCGTCAAGCAGGACATTTTCAAGGGCGCAATCCCGACGTGGAATGACTATGTCGCGCATCCCAATTACGACGAATTCTGGAAGGCGCAGGCGGCGGTACCGTACCTCAATCACACCGTTACGGTGCCGACGCTTAATGTGGCCGGCTGGTGGGATCAGGAAGATTTCTACGGACCAGTCACGATCTATCGCGAGATGGAGAAGCATGATCCGAACAATCTCAATTTCCTGGTTGTCGGTCCGTGGAACCACGGTGGCTGGGGTGGAGCCGGCAAGGCACTTGGTGCCATCGACTTCGGCACGAACACGGCGGATTGGTATCGAGCCGAAGTGCAACGGCCGTTCTTCGCCTGTCACCTGAAGGGGGCCGCGACCGGTTGCACACCCGCGGAGGCCACGCTCTTTCGCGCCGGTGACAACAAGTGGGTGACCAGCACGACCTTTCCGCGCAAGGAAGGCGTGACCGCCACGCCGATCTATCCTGCAGCAGGCGGCGCATTGTCATTCACCAAGCCGACGACTGCTGCCGCCACCGACGTATTTGTCTCGGATCCCGCCAACCCCGTGCCCTATCGCAAGCGCCCGATCCAACCGACATACGGACAGGGATCGATCTGGCGCACCTGGCTCACGGAAGACCAGCGATTTGTTGAACATCGGCCGGATGTGTTGACGTGGCAGACCGGCAAACTTGACAAGCCGGTCACGATTAGCGGCGAGATCGCCGCGACGCTCTATGCATCAACGACGGGAAGCGACGCCGACTGGGTCGTGAAGTTGATCGACGTGTATCCTGACTCGCTGCCATCACCGATGGGCGGCTTCGAATTGATGGTGGCCAACGATGTGCTGCGAGGGCGCTACCTCGAATCGTTCTCCACGCCACGCGCCCTGGTGCCCAGCAAGGTGGAGAAGTTCACCGTCGACATGCACACGCAGGAATACACATTCCTGCCTGGACATCGAATCATGGTACAAGTGCAGAGTACGTGGTTTCCGATCGTCGACCGCAATCCGCAGAAGTACGTGGCGAACATTTTCAACGCGACGGCCGCGGATTTTCAGAAGGCGACGCATTCCATCTTTCGCTCGACGCAGTATCCGACGCACCTAACGTTGCCGGTAGTCAAGTAGCTGGTGCAGGAGCCCTCTTCCTGAGCGAAGCGAAGGACCTCCCCGCTGCGGCCGACTGATGCCAAAGTTGTCACAATTGGGGGGGTCGCTCGACAAGCTCGCGACGAGGGTTCCTCGCTCCCCCTAGCGAAAAACCCTGACCGGTGCCTGATTTGTCCCAGCCGCGCCCCCCTCGACAGCGATCGAGGCGCCCGTCCACTGGGCTGAAGGTGTAGTGCGGCTCCCTTTTATCCGGCCCGAATGCTCGACGATTTACTCGACGCCTGTCGGCGGAATGACTTGGAGCAGGTACGTTCGCTCGTCACCGCCGACCCCAAATTGTTGACCCGCCAGGCTGCCACCGGCGAGACCCCATTGCTGACGGCGTTGTATCACCGCAGCAGGGAGACCGCGTCGTGGCTCGGTGAACAGCGCTGGCCGCGAACCGTGTTCGAAGCGGCCGCGGTGAATGATGCTGCACGACTACGCGAGGTCCTTGCGGACGATCCAGCCGCAGCCGATACCTATTCGGCCGACGGCTGGACGCCCCTCCACCTCGCGGCCTTTTTCGGCTCAGGCCAGGCGTCTGAGCTTCTCCTTTCCCACGGCGCCGATCATCGGCGCATCGCCAGGAACACCGTGGCCAACACCCCGTTGCATGCGGCACTCGCCGCCAAGCACCTGACGCTCGTCAAACATCTCCTGGACGCCGGCGCAGACCCCCGGATCGAATGCGCCGGATACACGCCATTGACGATCGCCGAATCAGCCGGATTCGAAGCAGGTGCAGAGTTGGTGCGCCAGGCAATCGCCGCAGGAGCGCCCACGTGAATCAGCCGCCGAATAACGGACCAGGTGGTGGTAACAGCGGTGGCAATGGTGGCGGTGGAAACGGCGGCCGGCCCCATCGGCGTCGCGGTGGACGCGGCCGGGGTCGTCGGCCGGACGGCGGCGGACCTGGGCCGAACGGCCGCGGCCCAGGGGGAGGTAACGGCGGTGGCGCTACGGCGGTTCAGGTGCCGAGTGCCGGGCCAGACAACGGCGAGCGAGTCACGGTAGACGGCGTGCTCGAAATCTCGGATCGCAGCGGCGGATTCCTGCGTAAACAGGGGATGAGTTAT
>JANYCP010000012.1 GCA_025360265.1 Gemmatimonadota bacterium | reverse complement strand
CCCCGCCCGCCAATCTCGACAACGAACCTGAAGACATCAATGCAGATGGAATACAGGTGTACTGGCGAGGACACGATCGGCAATCGCACGGCTGGCTGATCAACCCCGCACCGCACGGTGTGCTGAATGCTCGGCCGATTGGCACAGGCGACGCGTCCTCTGTTCGAGGTGCGTGGCAACCCACCGCGAACGGTTACCGGATCACCGTCGCCGTTCCCTGCCCGCACGCCGCCGCGCTGCGACGCACCGAACGCCTCGGCTTCGACCTGATCGTCAACGAGATGCACCAGGGGCGGACCCGACGATCGGGCCAATTGATCTGGAGCGGCGGCCCCGGCTGGGTCTACCTGCGCGGCGACCGCCATGATCCATCGGACTTCGGCGCACTGGAGATGGCCGGATGAGCGTCTCCGGTGTGACGTCGACGGGCAGCAAGCGGCCGGACCTTCTCTTCGGCCCGGGCGCCACGGATGTGCCACACCAGATGGTGCGAGCTCACGGCTGCATCGTTCATGACGCTGACGGGCGTGAATATCTCGACTTCATCATGGGACTCGGCGCCGTCGCTCTCGGCTACGGCAACTCGGCGGTGAATCTCGCCGCGCATGCAGCCGTCGATCGCGGCACGGTCGGCCCACTTCCGCCCGAAGATGAAGGGGAGCTCGCTGAAGAATTGCGTGTGATCATCCCGCGTCTGGAGCAGGTTCGTTTTCTCAAGACGGGCGCCGAGGCGATGGCTGCGGCGGTTCGAATCGCACGCGCCGCAACCAAACGCGATCAGGTCCTTGGCTGCGGCTATCACGGCTGGCTCGACTGGTGCAACAGCGGACCCGGCATTCCACAATCCACCCAATCGCTATTCGGAACCATTCCGTTCAATGATCCGGAAGGGACACGCCAAGCGATCCGGGCCGCCGGCGACCGACTGGCGTGCGTCGTCGTCGAACCGGTCATCGACGCAGCGCCGGCAGCGGAATGGCTCGCGGTACTGCGCACCGAGACGCAACAGGTAGGCGCGCTGCTTGTCATCGATGAAATCAAGACTGCGTTTCGAATTGCGCTCGGTGGCGCAACGGAATTGTGGCGGCTTGAGCCCGACCTCATTGTTCTCGGCAAGGCGATTGCCAATGGATATCCACTCGCTGTGGTAGGCGGAAGTGCTGACGTGATGCAGCACGTACAGCACACCTGGATCTCGTCCACACTCGCCACCGAGTTCGTGTCGCTTGCAGCCGCCCGGGCGACTGTCGCGGAAATCAAGGGGACAAACGCGTTGACGCACCTCGCTGCGGTTGGCGCCAGGCTGTTCACTGGATTAACGCGCCTGGCGGAACAGGATGCGACAGGTAGTGTCCACTGTTCGGGCATTCCACCGATGTGCTACTTGCGGTATGATGATGAAGCGCGGTCAGCCCGCGTTGCGGCTGAATGCGCACGCCGCGGGCTGCTCTTCAAGCGCACCGCATACAACTTCGTTTCGCTGGCGCACGATGCATCCTCGATAGACTCGGCGCTGAAGACTCTTGGCGAGGTACTCGCATCGTGTTGATCGACGTCCATGCGCATTTTTTTCAGCCGGATGGACAGCGCGCCGACTGGGCAGAGCGGAACGCCTCGCGACTGCGCGCCGGTGAACAGATCGGCATCACGCGCCACGTCGCCTCGATTCTCGGTACATGGGGCCGCCGCTCGCCAACCTATTTCCCGTCTCCGACCGACGTGCGAAGCGGCAACGACGCGCTCCTGGGACTGATGCGCGCGCATCCAGACCGGATCTGCGGTTACGCCTGCGTCAACCCGAACTACACGGAACACGCTCTCGCTGAGATTGCACGATGCCTGAGCGCCGGAATGATCGGCATCAAGCTCGCTGCGAGTCGTCGCGCCGATGATCCTCTTCTCGATCCGATCGGCGAAGCGGCGCGCGCCCACGGTGTCCCGGTGCTTCATCACATCTGGCAGCATCGGCGTACCGAGTGGCCGGGACAGGAGGCGTCGGACGCTGTCGAGCTGGCGACGCTGGCGCGACGCCACCCGACGGTGCCATTCATCCTGGCGCACATCGGTGGCGGCGGCGACTGGCTTCACACGGTGCAGGCTATCGACCGGGTGGAAAACATCTACGTCGACCTTTCAGGTAGCGGCGTTGATCACGGAATGTTAGAGGCCTGCATTGCGGCGGTCGGTGTGAGCCGCCTGCTCTGGGGCTGCGATATCACCATGTGCTCCGGGTGGGCGAAGCTTCGCCGGCTGGAGCACCTGCTGACCCTTGATGAGCTCGACCAGGTTCGCTGGCGAAACGCCGAGTCCATATTCCCGGCGGGGAGCTTCGGCACCTGAGCCAGGTTGACATCAATGCCTTCATTGGCTCGTATCCGTTCCGCGACATCGGCGCGTGGGATGCCTCCGACATCCTTCGAGAAATGCTGCGCGTCGGCTCAACCGAGGCTTGGGTGTCGCACCTCGCGGCAGTCTACTGGCGCGATCCGATGGATGGAAACGCCGAGCTCTATGAGATCCATGACTGAGAGGCGCGCCTGAAGCCGGTGCCGGCAATTCATCCTGGCTTGCCGGAGTGGGAGGCGGCACTGGACGGCGCAGTCGCTCGCCATGCGCCGGCGATTCGGGCGGATCCCACGTTTTACGGATTGGCTCCAGCCGGCACCGAGATGCAGGCGCTGGTCGCGGCGTGTGCGGCGCGGCACATCCCGCTGCTGATGGCAGTGCGGCTGGAGGATATCCGCCAACGGCATCCGCGGGACACGTCAGGCGACCTGCCGCCG
>JANYCP010000390.1 GCA_025360265.1 Gemmatimonadota bacterium | reverse complement strand
ACCGTTCGGTCCGTCACCCATCAAGCTCGCGGATTCGATATCTTTGTGCCGACCCCCACAACAGTTCAGGTACCCCATGCGACTCCTCCGCTCGTCGAGCCTGGTCCTTTTCGGCCTGATCCTGCCGATCACCGCCCACGCCCAGAAGAAGGCGCTCACGCCTGCCGACTGGGATCGCTGGCAGACGATTCAGGGGGCGACGCTGTCGAATGACGGACGGTGGGTCGCCTATACGCTCTCGCCGCAAGTCGGCGACGGTGAGTTTGTCATCCGGTCCACCACCGGCACGAGCGAGTACCGCATCGGGCTCGGTTACATCTCCCGGCCCAACAACACGCCCGGTGGCCTGCGCGGCGCGGCGGGTGGCGGTGCGGCACCAGGTGGCGGTGCGGGACGGGGCGGCGGCGCGTTCACTTCAGACAGCAAGTACGCCTTCGTGATGACGCAACCGAACAAGGCAGAAGTCGACCGGGCGGCCGCGGCTGCAGCAGCGACGCGCGCGGCGGGACGGGGCGCTGCACGACCAGCGGCGATCGTCGACGGTGCGGCCGCACCCGATACCGCGGCGCGCAATGCGCTGATCATGGTCACGCTCGCTGACGGCAAGCAGACCACCATTCCAGATGCGCAGTCGTACCGTACGCCGCGCTTCAACGGAAATTGGGTCGTGTTCGGCGTTCGCGATTCGGCAGCGAACCGCACCGGTACGGACTCTGCGGGACGCGGCGCAGCGCCGGGCGGTGCAGGTGGTCGTGGTGGCGCGGCAGGCGGGCGCGGTGGACGTGGCGGTGGTGCGCCAGGTGTCGCGCGCCGGACGTACGGCTCCACGATTCTGCTGCGGAACCTGTCGACCGGGGTCGACGAAAAGATGACCGACATCGCGTCATACACGTTCGATGACAGCGCCAAGGTGCTGGCCTACACCGTCACTTCGCGCGATTCAACAAAGGACGGTGTGTTTATTCGCTCGCTGGCGTCCGGCACCACCCAGACAGTCATGGTCGGCCAGGGGAACTACCGCAACTTCACCTTTGATCGTCTGCAGCAGCAGTTCCTCTTCACATCCGACCACGACGAATTCGGCAAGCCCGAAGCGCGGTCCACGATCTACTACGGCACGCTGAAACTGCCGACTGCGGTGCCGTTGGTGACGGCTGCGATGATGCCGCAGAACATGCACCTCGCTGACAACTCGGGTGGATCGTTCAGCCGCGCGGGCAATGCGATCACAATCAGCATCGCGCCGCCCCTGGCCGATTCAATTCCGGCCGATTCCCTGGTGGGCAAGGCGAAATACGATCTCTGGAACTACAAGGATCCGCAACTGCAGCCGGCGCAGCTGTTGTCGGTGGGCCGCGACCGGAACAGGACCTATCAGGCGCTGTTCAACCTGACCACCAAGAAGCTCACGCAGCTCACCACCGATTCAATGCCCGGCGTGACGCTGTCGGACGACGCGAAGGTCGGACTTGCATCCACCAGCGTGGCGTACGACATCTCGAAAATGTGGGGCGACGAGGGGAACGATCTCTACCTCGTCGATCCGGCCACCGGCGCGCGCAAGTTGATCAAACTCAAGATCACTGGCAACGCGCAGCTTTCAGTGGACGGCAAGTACGTCGTCTATTTCGACGACGCCCACTGGTACAGTTACAACGTCGCGACCGCCAAGACCGTCGATCTTACGGCGCCGATCAAGGACGTGCATTTCGAGCAGGAAACCTGGAGTACACCCGACACGCCAGCGGCGTGGGGTACCGGCGGCTGGACCAAGGGGGACCGCTCGGTCCTGCTGTATGATCGATTCGACGTTTGGGATGTGGATCCCGCGGGATTGCGCGCGGCCGTCAACGTGACCGACGGCGTTGGCGCGCGCGAGCACATTGTGTTCCGCCCGATCAATCTTGATCGTGATCCGGATGAGCGCGCCATCGACCCAACCAAGTCGCTCTGGCTGCACGCGTTCAACGATGACACCAAGGCGAGCGGATTCTACCGCGACCGCCTGGATAGCAAGCAACTCCCAGAAAAGGTCGTCATGGGCGACCTGGCCTATGGCAATCCGACCAAGGCCCGGAACGCCGACACCTACATGATCACCAAGAGCACATTCGTCGAGTTCCCGAACATCTGGGTTGGTGCCAATCTCACGTCACTGACGAAGATCACCGACGCGAATCCCTGGCAGAAGGACTACAACTGGGGCACCGCTGAACTGGTGAACTGGCTCAGTTCCGACGGCATTCCGATGAAGGGAATCCTGTACAAGCCGGAGAACTTTGACCCGAAGAAGAAGTACCCGATGGTGTCGTACTTCTACGAAGACCTCTCAAACGGACTGCACGGCTACGTCGCGCCGAACGGTCGCAACGTGATCAACGCGACGCACTACGTGTCCAATGGCTATCTGATTTTCGAGCCGGATATTCACTACGAGATCGGCTACCCCGGACCGAGTGCCGTGAAGTCGATCGTGCCGGGCGTCCAAATGCTGCTCGCTCGTGGCTACGTTGATCCCAAGGGTCTCGGCCTCCAGGGTCAATCATGGGGTGGGTACCAGACGGCGTTCCTGATCACGCAGACCTCGATGTTCAGCGCCGCGATGGCCGGAGCACCGGTTGCCAACATGACCAGTGCGTACGGTGGCATTCGTTGGGGCAGCGGCCTCGCGCGCGCCTTCCAGTACGAAAAGACCCAGAGCCGGCTCGGCAAGTCGATCTGGGATGCGCCGAATCTTTACATCGAGAACTCGCCACTCTTCTGGTTGCCAAGGGTGACCACACCGTTGTTCATCATGAGCAACGACAAGGACGATGCGGTGCCGTGGTATCAAGGGATTGAACTGTTCGTCGGCATGCGCCGACTCGGGAAGGAAGTGTATCTCGTCGACTACAACGACGATGTGCACAACCCGGCCGGTCGCGCGAACCAGAAGGATGTCGCGTTGAAGATGCAGCAGTTCTTCGATAACAAGTTGATGGGGAAGCCGGCGCCCGACTGGATGACCAAGGGGATTCCAGCGAAGGACAAGGGCAGGGATCAGATCGTCATGACTGTCGCACCGCCGGCAGCGGCAGCTCCCGCGGGGCGCCCCGGTGGCGGGAACTGAGCGTGCGTCATGCCTGGACGGTTCTTGCGGCAGGCGTCGTGTTGACGTCTGCCGCTGGCCGTGCAGCCGCACAACTCATCTCCGGTAGCAACGCGGCGGAAACAGCGCGCTTCGCGCA
>JANYCP010000354.1 GCA_025360265.1 Gemmatimonadota bacterium | reverse complement strand
CATGGCCCCGGGTGTCAACGACGGCGCCGTGCTGCGGCAGACGCTCGACGACCTCTGGAAGTTTGGCCCGGCGATTCTTTCAGTATCCGTGGTACCAGTAGGGCTCACCGAATACAGCAAGCACCACCTCGTTCGCGAGCCGGACGAAGCGGAATGCCGTGCCGCTGTCGTTGAGGTGGAGCGTATCGCCAGCAGGGCAATTTCCGAGCGCGGACATCCATGGGCCCAAGGGGCCGACGAGCTGTACATACGCGCGGGCATGGAATTGCCACCGGCCTCAGCGTACGGCGCATTCGATCAGGTGGAGAATGGTGTAGGCTCAGTGCGGTGGCTGCAGGAGCAGGTGCGTGAAGGGGCAGAGGCGCTCCGCGGCTGGAATGGCAAGCGCATCGCGGTGCTGACCGGCACGTCGATGAGTCAGCTCCTGCCGATGGTGATCACGCCGCTCGCTCAGGCGACCGGTGCGAGCTTTCAACTTGTTCCCGTCGAGAATGATCTTTTCGGTCCGCGTGTCACCACTGCAGGATTGCTGTCAGGAGCCGGCATGTCGGCAGCACTTCAGCAGCTGCAGGGAATCGACCTGGCACTCCTGCCGGGCGAAGCAGTGAACGATGATGGACTCTTTATCGATTCGGTCAGTGTTGCGACCGTCGCCGCGGCGGCACCGATGCCGATCCGGATTTCCAAGACCTTTGTAGACGCACTGACGGAGTCACTCGCCGCATGAGCAAGCCGACCGTTGCCATCGTAGGACGGCCGAATGTCGGCAAGTCGACCCTGTTCAATCGCCTCGTCGGCGGCCGCGAAGCCATCGTGTCCGAACGCGCCGGCACCACGCGCGATCGGCACTTTGGCGACGCCACCTGGAATGGCCGTGATTTCTGGGTGGTCGACACCGGTGGACTCGTGCCCGATTCGCGGGAAATGATGGACCGCGAAATCCGCACACAGGTCGAGCACGCCATCAACGAGGCTGATGTCGTGTTGCTACTCGTCGACGGTTCCGAAGGGGTCAATCCGATCGACGAAGAGATCGCTGGCCGCCTCCGCAGCTCTGGGCGCCCCGTGATGCTGGCCGTCAACAAGCTCGACAGCCTCGAGAAGCACGACGGCCGGTATCCGTTCTACGAACTCGGCCTCGGCGAACCATGGCCAGTCTCCGCCGCGGTCGGCCAGGGAAGCGGCGACCTGCTCGACGCGCTCGTTGCGGCGCTTCCGGCGGCCGAGAACGAAGAAGAAACCGACGTGGTGCGTGTCGCCATTATCGGACGGCCGAATGTCGGCAAGTCATCAATCGCCAACAAGCTGCTCGGCGAGGAACGCCACGTCGTGACGCCAATCGCGGGCACGACGCGTGATGCGATCGACTCGACGCTGCAGTATCACGGCAAGACGATCCGCTTCATTGATACCGCAGGATTGCGCCGCCAGGCAAAGATCGCCGATAACATCGAGTTCTATTCGGGGATGCGCACTGAACGTGCCCTTGGCCGCGCAGACGTCTGCCTGCTGGTGGTCGACGCGAAGCTTGGGCTGCAAAATCAGGACTTGCGAATTGCCAACGACGCATGGGATCGCGGTTGTGGCCTCATCATCGTCGTGAACAAGTGGGACCTGATCGAGGAGAAAGAGAGCAACACCGCAAAGCGAGGTCAGGAAGCGCTGATCGAAAAGGCACCGTTTCTCGAAAATGTGCCGTTCCTTTACGTGTCAGCACTGACCGGGTTGCGAGTGCACAAGTTGTTCGACATGCTGCTCGAAGTCGCCGAGGCGCGGAAGCTCCGCATTCCCACGGCCGAGGTGAACAAGGTCCTGCAGGAGCTGCTGGCGCGCGCAGCGCCGCCGCAGAAGGAAGGGCATGAGGTGAAGCTGCTGTTTGCCACGCAGATTGGCACGGCACCGCCATCGATCGTGATCGTGGGGAATCGTCCCGAAGCGGTACCGGAATCGTATCAGCGATACCTGATGCGCGGGTTCCGCGAGGCCTGGGGATTCAAGGGAGCGCCACTGAAGTTGAAAATCAACCGCCGCGGGAGCAAGGAATGACCCTGGCAATGATTGTCGCAATTGTCGCATCCTATCTACTCGGTGCGATTCCAACATCGTTTCTCGTGTCGAGACGGGTCAAGGGAATTGATCTCCGCACTGTCGGAAGCGGTTCACTCGGCGCGACCAACCTCTATCGGGTACTCGGCTGGAAGTTCGCCGTGCCGGTGGGAATCTTCGACGCGCTGAAAGGTGCGACGCCAGTTGCCCTCTTGGGTCCCTGGGCCGGGTTCGGCACCACCGGATCGGTATTGCTCGGCATCGTGGCCGTTTTCGGCCACGTCTTCTCGGTGTTCGTGAGCTTCAAGGGCGGCAAGGGCGTGGCCACCAGTGCTGGCGTCGTGCTGGGCCTCGCACCCGGTGCATTCGGCGTCACGTTCGCGGTGTGGGGAGCTATTCTCACGTTCACGGGGTATGTGTCGCTCGCGAGCATTGCGGCCGCGCTCATCCTGCCGCTCGCCATCCTGGTCGTGCAGCCGTCGCGTCGCAACACCGTGTTCTTCTTCGTTGGTCTTGCGCTCGTGGTCGTCTGGCTGCATCGCAGCAACATAAAGCGTCTCCTCAATGGTACAGAACACCGGTTTCGCACGTGGCGCGTCGCGTCACGCACGTCGCGATGACCGACGTCGCGGTGCTTGGCGCCGGGAGCTGGGGCACCGTCCTGGCCGACATACTCGCGCGCAAGGGACTGAGCGTTCACCTCTGGGCGTATGAAGCCGACGTGGCCCAGGAGATCAATAGCCGTCATGAAAACACCGCATTCCTTCCTGGCGTGGCGCTTACGCCAGCATTGCGCGCCACCAGCGACCTCGTCGCGGCGGTACAGGGCGCCCCGGTGATCTGCTCGGTCGTGCCAAGTCATGTGTCGAGAACGGTCTGGCAAACGATCGCACCTACGGTCACGACGGGAACGCGCCTGGTGTGTGCCAGCAAGGGAATCGAGATCGATACCTTGCTGCGCATGGATGGTGTCGCAGCGGAAGCGCTGCCGCAGGCGACCTTTGTGGCGCTCTCCGGCCCGAGCTTCGCCGAAGAGGTGCACGCCAACCTGCCGACCGCGATCGTCGCTGCCTCGCGCGATGCGGTCGCAGCGGCGGAGACACAGCGTCTCTTCTCGATGGAGACGTTCCGGATTTACTCCAGTGACGATGTCACTGGTGTCACGCTCGGCGGATCGCTCAAGAACACGATTGCGATCGCCGCCGGGATTCTCGACGGTCTGGATTCGGGGAACAACGCGCGCGCAGCCCTCTTGACTCGCGGGCTCGCGGAAATCGCCCGACTCGGTGTCGCGCTCGGTGCGAACACCGCCACGTTTGCCGGCCTCGCCGGCATGGGCGACCTGATCCTGACCTGCACCGGTGCACTCTCCCGCAATCGCCAACTCGGGATGGCGCTTGCTGGTGGCAGCACCGTCCAGGAGTTTTATGCCACACACAACACGGTGGTCGAAGGCGTGAACACCGCGCTGGCTGCCTCACGCCTGGCCGAGCATCATGGCGTGGAGTTGCCGATCACGCAGCAGGTAGCGGCGATCCTGTTCGAGAATGCATCGCCGCGCGAATCAATTCGAGCGTTAATGGAGCGGACCCTCAAGGCGGAGCGGTAGAGATGACGCTGCCACATCCGGTGCAACAGTTCTTCTCCATTGGTGAAGTGTGCAGCCTCACCGACCTGAAGCCGCATGTGTTGCGATACTGGGAGAGCCAGTTTCGCTTCCTGTCGCCGGCCAAGAATCGGTCCGGCAACCGGGTCTACAAGGCTCGCGAAGTTGAATTGATCATGCTGGTGAAGCACCTGCTGTACACCGAAAAGTTCACCATTGATGGCGCGCGCCAACGGCTCGACCAGTATCGCAAGAATGGCGACCTGAAAGCGTCCGGCAAGCAGGCGATGCGGTACGAGACCGTACGCGAAGTGGAACGGGGACTGAACGACGTGCTCGCGGTCCTGGACGGTAAGGAACCTGTCGCACGCGAGATCGTCGTGGACGTCGTCCCGGTCGCGATCGTCGCGGTTGTGCCGGAACCCGAACCGCAGCCCAAGCGGGCTCCGCGGGCCTCAGGGCCCAAGCTGGTGCGCGACAAGGATCCGGATGATGGAGAGGAACAGCTCAGCTTGGCGTAGTACTCGCCTTGACCTTTTGCTTCACGTCGCCGAGCAGGAGCAACGCACCAAGTCCCAGCGCCATCCAGGCGAGTTCCCGAACGCGGCTGAGCAACGCCGCTGACGTGCCGAGCTCGGCAGGCAATCCCAGCCAATGGAACACGACGAACGCGCCGCCTTCCTTCGATCCCATTTCGAACGGCATGAAGAACAACAGATTGGTGATGAGGGTCGCAAGATTCGCGAGCACAAACGCCCGCATCACGTCGAAGCCGAGACCCAATCCGTAAAAGATGATCGCATACTCGAGCGTGCTCAGCACGCGGCCACACAACTCCATCGCCATGGCCTGACGGTACTGCCCTGGCGACTTGTGAATGGCGGTCAACTCGACATCCAGTTCCTGCAGGACATCGCGTTTCGCTTCAAGCTTGGCCGCGACGCGCCGCAAGGGGCGGACTCGTCCGAGCAGG
Organism: Gemmatimonadota bacterium; assembly: GCA_025360265.1. Classification (GTDB taxonomy): domain Bacteria; phylum Gemmatimonadota; class Gemmatimonadetes; order Gemmatimonadales; family GWC2-71-9; genus Palsa-1233. Next base: position 3,617 of record JANYCP010000354.1, on the reverse strand, counting down.
GCTACGCCTCGCTCGAAGATCCCATCACGATGTTGCGACATGAGGAATACGGCCGCCGATCCGATGACCAACGACAGCACCGTGAGCGATGCGAACACGACGGGGGTGTGCGGCAGCAGTATCGCCGCCGGAATCATCGACACCAGCAAGATGAAGATGTGGGCGATGGAGTGGAGGAAGCGGAATCCCACAACAGAGCCTGCGGCGCGACGTCGCCCAACCCACGTGGCGGCTCCGGCAATCTTGAACGGCTCTCCACCAACAGATAGCGCTGGAATGGAGTAGTTCATCGCGAACCCGGCGATGGTGAGCAGAAACGCCCGCCACACCGTGAAGTTCTTCGGACGATTCGGCATCAGCAACTGCCACGCCCGGGCATTGCATAGATAGACTGTGCCCCACAGCACGATCACCGGTCCGATGACCCACGCCGATTCGCGCAGCGTGCGCCAAATGACTGCCGGGCCGCTGTGCCGAATCAGGAGCGTGAGCACCACGGCACCGAGGATGAACGCACCGAAGCGGACGAACTTGTTCATCCGATCGCGATCCGTCGACCGTCGGCAGCCGACCGGTACGCCGCATCGAGCAGCGTGGCAACCTGCTCGATCTCTGCAACCGCTGCATCGCTGCCGCCGTGATCGATCGCGTCGGCGAACTGGCCCAGCACCCGGCTCATCCAGCCAGCGTATTCAGTCTTCTGCAACTGTGCACTGAAGTCGGTCGTGGTTTCACCGCCATCAGACCGTACCACTCGCAACGCTCCGCCAACCCACTCCACCATGCCCTTGTCGCCGATGAATCGAATGCGATTCTCGCGCGCCTGTCCGGCCCACGTGAGCGTCAACGTCGCGACCCGCTTGCCGTAATCGAGCAACAGGTGGGCGGTATCCTCGACGTCGTAACTGCTGTGGCCCAGGATATCGAGATGCGCGCCAACCGATTTCGGCATGCCGCCGACATCGAGCAACAGGTAGAGCAGGTGGGTGCCATGATCGAGCAGTACGCCACCGAGGGCGCTCTCCTTGGTACCGCGCCAGGGCACCCCTCCGGCAATCGCTCCGCGATCGGCCTCGGCGCGATACACATGGAACTCGGCAAGATGCCAGCGACCGATGCTGCCGCTGTCGAGCACAGCACGAAGTGCCAGCCATGCCGGATTCTGGCGGTACTGATGGCAGGGGAAAAGCACCCGGTTCGCCGCTCGAGCAGCTGCAGCGAGCTCTTTCGCCACCGTCGGGGTTACCGCAACCGGTTTTTCGCAGAAGACGTGCAGCCCCTTGGCAAGCGCCTCGAGCACCAATGCACGATGCGATGCCGTTGGGGTACAGATGTCGACGAAGTCGATCCCGTCGGGAATACCACCGAGCGACGGGTACACCGGCAACCCACCAAAGTCCGGCACCGGCACCCGTGAGTCGACGGCACCCACGATGGCAACGCGCGCGGAGATGGCGGAGTCGTGTGTGTAAGCGGGCAGATGTGCCAGGCGCGCGACTCCGCCGGCACCGACGATGAGTCCGTTGTACTTGCTCACGATGCAGTCGCTGCCAGCAGCGTACCAGCATTGCGTTCATGGGCCACGCGAATCGCCCCTAGCACGAGTGTCATCGGCACCAACGTCACCAGAAAGAAAGCCATCGGGTAGCCAGGCACGATAGTCGCGGCGATCAGGACGAAGCGAATGTTCTGGGCAATCCAGGCGCACTGTCGAACGATGGGTAGCTGCATCGTTGCCCATCGCGAGCCGACGGATGCGGTGGTGCCGGTAGCTCGCAGTTGGCGAACCAGCGCCGCCGACGTTGGCAATGCACGGACGTTGCCTTCCAGATAGTTGTGGTAGAAACGCACCTGGAATCGGGCCCACGCGCCCGTCGCCGGCATATCGGCAAAATCTTCGGGCAGATTGAACTCGCCACCGCCGCCTTCGGCGAGGAACATGTACAACTGGCGGATGTAATCGACCGCGCCACTCTGGCGCGCGTGGGCGAGGCCTGCGAGCACGCCGGCGGGCACGGCCAGCCACCAGGCGGCGCCGGCGACGATCACCCGCAGAATCAACTGGATATACAGGTTGGCGAATCGCAGTCCGTCGGAGAGACCGTCGAGGATCTTGCCGAAGCGGGTCGACGTGCCGCGCATCCGCGCCAGCTGTCCATCAGCGCTGTCAAAAATGTCGGAGACGACAAACATGACCACGCCAAGTGCGTTGAGTCGCACGTCGTCGTAGAAGCAGAGTCGCCCGGCCACGAGACCCGTGACGAGCGACATCATGGTCACATGATCGGGCGATATCCCGGTTGGGAAGCAGAACCTGGCAATTCGCAGCCCGATCGGCCGGAAAAACTGTGTGTCAGTCCACTCCTCGATCGCCGCCCCTTTGTCAAACGAGGCGGTCGGTGGCATCCCGGAGGACCCCCTCCATGATCGACAATGCCTCCATTGCGTCTGCCTCTTCGATCACAAGCGGCGGATTGATGCGCACTTCCGGCGAATAGGCCATTGATAGCACGCCGCGGGCGAGCAAGGCATCGAAGATGCCGCGCGTCACGTTGCGGTCGAGCAGATTGCCGGTCTTGGGATGCACCAAATCCATGCCGATCATCAGCCCGCGGCCGCGTACGTCGCGCACGATCGGGATGACACCTTCCCAGCTCCGCATCTTGTCCAGCATCTTCTCACCGATCCGATGGGCGCGACCGGGCAGGTCCTCTTCCAGCGTGATGCTGATCGCCGCGAGCGCCGCAGCTGCCGCCAGCGGATTGCCGCCGTAGCTTGACGACGAGCCGCTCGGATTGGCCCACGGCATCGAGAAAGCGACCTTCTCAGTTGCGATCACGCCGCTCATCGGAAAGCCGCCGCCAAATGCCTTGCCCACTGTCATGATGTCTGGCACGATGTCATCGTGGTTGACACCAAACAACTTCCCGCTGCGACCGAATCCGGTAATCATCTCATCGGCGATGAGGATGGCGCCGATCTCGTCGGCGAGCTTGCGCAATTCACGGAGGAATCCCGGGGTCGGCACAATGTTGCCGGCAGTGCCCTGAATCGGCTCCACAATGATTGCGGCGATATTGTTGGTCGTCTCGACCTGGATCTTGCGACGCAGGAAATGCATCGCCCGCGTCAGGCACTCCTCCGGCGACGACGAGTTGAACTCATCGCGCGACTTGCTGGCGTACGGTGCCGAGAAGCAGCCCGGCATGAGTGGGCCAAGATCGTGCTTGAAATTGCTACCGAGCAGCGGCAGGACGCCGCCGGTCTTGCCGTGATAGCCACCCCAGAAGGCGATAAATTCAGTCTTCTTGGTGTGCGACTTGGCCAGGCGCAATGCCGCCTCGACCGCTTCGGCGCCGCTCGAATAGAACTGGGTGCGGTTGCAATCGCCCGGCGTGATGCTCGCAATCAGCTTGACCAGCTCCGCGCGATGTGCCGTGGCAAATGAACCAACATGCAGTCTGGCGACCTGATCCTGCAGCGCCTTCACATACTTCGGGTGACCATAGCCGAGCGAGGCGACGCAGATGCCGGCCATGAGATCGATGTAGCGGTTGCCATCGCGGTCCCAAAGAATCGCACCCTCGCCGCGATCGAGCGCCAGCTTGCTGAAGAGC
>JANYCP010000353.1 GCA_025360265.1 Gemmatimonadota bacterium | reverse complement strand
CTTCCCAGCGGCTATTTCAGCCAGACCGACACACTGGGCACTCCCACGTGGGGCTTCTTCGCGCCGGGGGAGATTTTCTCCCTGCTTCGCCAACAGGATGTCGAGCGGTTCACGGGCAGCAGTCAATTGCAATGGCGTCCGATGAACTGGCTGACCGGCTATGCCCGCATCGGTTATGACGTCACGCAGCGGCTGGAAACAGCATTCAACCCGACCGGGCAGAGTCCGGCCAGCGGCACGACCAACCTCGGGTCGAAATCTGACACGCGTACCGAGCTCAAGGCGTACAGTCTCGTCGTGGGGCTCAACAGTACGAATAACCTGTCCAAGTCCGTCGGCCTTCGGACGGCGGTGGGCGCGCAGTATGGTCAGGACCTGTTCTATCAAGCCGTCGCCTCGGGATCGCGGCTCAGCTTCGGCAGCAGCGACATCGACGGCGCTGCAATCCTCAGTGCGAGCCAGACCACGACCAACACAATCCGGGTGGGGGCGTACACAGAGGAGACTCTGGCATTCAAGGACCGCCTGTTCGTGACCGGTGCTGTCCGGCTCGACGACGTCAGCTCGTTCGGTACCGCATTCCAAGCCATCGTCTTCCCCAAGGCGAGTGTGTCGTGGGTCCTCTCGGATGAGCCGATGTTCCACAAGGGAAGCCTGGTCTCGTTGCTGCGGCTTCGCGCGGCATACGGACAGTCGGGCGTCCAGCCAGGCTCGCTTGACGCGCTCACGTTCCTTTCTCCCACCACGTCATCGATCAGTGGGACGTCCACCAGCGCGGTCGCGTTCGGTAGCCTCGGGCTCGCAGGTCTCAGGCCCGAGCGGTCAGGCGAGCTGGAACTCGGCTTCGATGCGTCGTTGTTCCGCGGGCAGACCAATATCGATTTCACGTACTACAGCAAGAAGACAACGGACGCATTGATTGCCCGCGTGCTGGCACCCTCGTTGGGCGTGTCGTCCACCCGCTTTGAGAATCTCGGCTCGGTCAGCAACCAGGGCTTTGAGCTGACGATCAATTCGAGGCTCATCAACAAGCGCGACTTTGCCTATGACGTCACCCTGACCGGCAGCACGACCAAGAACAATCTCGAAAGTCTCGGAGTTGGCATCCCGCCCGTCATCAGCGGTATTCAGCGCCATCAGGTCAACTATCCGCTCGGCGGCTTCTGGGAGCGGCCACTGCGGTCATGGAACGACGCCAACGCCAACGGCATCATCGAACTGAGCGAGATCGTGGTTGGCGACACGGCGGAGTACAAAGGCTCGTCGCAGCCGACGAGGCAGGTGGCGCTAAATCAGGTGTTCACACTCTTCGGCGGACACGTGCGGCTCGCGGCTCTAGTGGACTACCAGGGCGGCCACTATCAATACAACAGCACGGAAGAGTTTCGCTGCACATCCACCGGCAACAACTGCCAGGCGATCATGGATCCTAGCACGCCCCTCGACCTCCAGGCCCGGGCCGTCGCGCGCCGGTTCCATTCCAGCGCCACAAACTGGGGATACATCGAGAAGGCGGACTTTGCCAAGCTGCGCGAGGTATCGCTGACCTATAACATGCCCGACAGCTGGGCGCGGGCGTTCCGGGCGCAGCATGGCAGTATCAGTGTTGCGGGGCGGAATCTTCATACCTGGACGAGCTACTCGGGCGTTGATCCGGAACTCAATCAGCTGGGACAGGGGAGTTTCAACGGATTCGGCGTCCGCGATTTCCTGACGCAGCCGCCGGTCCGGACATTCATCGTGCGCGCCAACTTCACTTTCTGACCGGAGCGAAATTTCAATGACGCGCAAAGTACGCATCCAGATCGCCCTGGTCGGGCTCGTGGCGATTGGCTGTTCACCCACCGACCTCATCAAGGTGAACAACCCGGACATCATCGATCCGGCCGCCGCGACAACGCCGGCCGGGGTCGCCGCCCTTTACGCCGGCGCCATCGGTGATTTCGCGCTGGGGATGATGGGTGACAATGGCGGTCAGGAAAGCCTGTTGCTCATTTCGGGATCGATGTCGGACGAACTGGCGAACTCGGAGACCTTTCCGACTCGCATCGAGTACGATCATCGCGGCCCGATCGACATCAAGAACAGCTCGCTCCTCGGGGCGTTCCGCCGGGTGCACCGCGCCCGCCGCTCGGCCGAGGTGGCGGCCGACGCGATCAAGGCGGTCGCAACGGCGCCGCAGGCCGATTCGCGGATCGCCGAGATGTACTCACTCGCGGGATTGGTCTATCTCGGCCTGGGCGAGAATTACTGCAACGGTCAGCCGATCAGTATCGCCAGCCTGGACGGCACGTTGACGTTCAGCGATCCGTTGACCACGACGCAGGTGCTCACGCTGGCCCTCAACCGGTTCGATTCGGCTCTTGCCTATCCGACCAATTCGACCGTGACGAGCCTTGCCAAGATCGGCAAGGCGCGGGCGCTCCTCGACCTGAATCAACCGGCCGCGGCCGCGGCAGCCGTGGCTGGAGTCGCGACCACGTTCGTCTACAATTCCACCTTCAACCTCGCGGTCGCCGGCCAGAACAACCCTGTGTACTCGTTCATGAACAGCAACAAGCGCTTCAGCGTGGCCAATCTTGACGGTGGCAATGGGCTCAACTTCCGTACTGCACTTGACCCGCGGGTGCCATGGGCGCGCGCGCCATCGACCAACAAGGGCTTCGACAACGCCACGCCGCAGAACGACCAGGGGAAGTACGCCAACGAATCGATCTCGATCCCCGTGGCGACTGGCGTCGAGGCCCGGCTGATCGAGGCGGAGGCGGCGCTCGTCAGCAATGACCTAACCACATGGCTGAATACGCTCAACACGCTCCGGGCCACCACGACGCTCTTCACCAAGGTGTTTCCGGCCCCGTTCCCAGCGGCAAATGCGGCGACCGGACTCCTGCCCGGCTTCAATCTCCTCAATCCGCTCAACGATCCGGGCGATCAGCCGTCCCGCATCGACCTGATGTTCCGCGAGCGGGCATTCTGGCTCTACCTTACCGGCCACCGCCTGAGCGACCTGCGTCGACTCGTCCGGCAGTATGGCCGGACGATCGATGCGACGTTCCCGGGCGGCGGCGGGGCGCAGTATCTCGTGGACGGCAATCCGAAGGGCGGAATCTTCGGCAATGACGTGAACCTGCCGATTCCATTCGACGAAATCAACAACCCGAAGTTCGCGGCGTGCACTGACCGCAATCCGTAACCGCAGTTCGATGAAAACGGTATGAGGCAGGCGGCAGGTTTCAGCCGTTTGCCTTGCTGGCGATCAACATCGACTCCATGATCTGATCCGACACGTCCTTCACGGCAGACGGTGAGTGCGCCAGGAACAACGTGTTGGTCCGGTCGCTCTCGCCAATCGACTTCAGCGTGTCGAAGTACTGCGTCACCATCACCAGCTGCATGACTTCACGCGCCGACGCACCGTCGACGACCTTCTGGAATTGCTCGATCGACACCTGAAGCCCTTCGATGATTGCCTTGCGCTGGTTGGCGATGCCCTGGCCCTGCAGCGCCTTGCTCTCCGCTTCGGCCTCGGCCTTCTTCACGACCAGAATCTTCTCCGCCTCACCCCGAGCGTTGGCGGCGACCTGCTCGCGCTGCGCGGCGTTGATGTCGTTCATCGCCGACTTGACCTTGGCATCCGGCACGATGTCGGTAACCAATACGTTGACAATCTCATAGCCGAATCCTGACATGTCGGAGTCGAGTTCCTGCTTGACTGCCGCCGCAATGCTCGACTGCGAAGCGAAGACTTCATCCAGCGTCATCCCAGGCACGTGTCCCAGGATCACCTGTTCCACGTACGACTTAATCTGGGCCTCCGGATCGGCAAGCTTGTAGTAGGCGTCGTAGACTTTTTCGGGGCGCACCCGATTCTGCACCGAAATTGGGATAGTGACGAAGACGTTGTCCTTGGTCTTGGTCTCCATGGTCAGCGTGATCTGATTGACCCGTAATGACACGAGACCGGCCACGCGATCGAAGAACGGCCGCTTCCAGTTGAGCCCTGCCTCGGCGACCCGGAGGAACTTGCCAAACCGGGTGATGATTGCGACCTGAGCCGTGCTGACGGTGAAGAAACTCGAAAGTATCAGGTAGAACAGGACGAGGGCGAGGAAGCCCATCGGAACCAAGAGCGGAGGTGTCACGTAGACTCCCATGATTGTTCAGTGTCGGATCGCAAGGCAGACGGAATAAGGTAACTCGCTATAGCTTTGATGGATGAAACGCGTCCGCTGCTCCTGGCCCACGTCGCCACTCGATATCAAGTATCACGATCGTGAATGGGGCACCCCCGTTCACGACGATCAAATCTTCTTCGAATTCCTGATTCTTGAAGGGGCGCAGGCGGGACTCTCCTGGGCGACGATTCTCAACAAGCGGGAGAACTATCGAAAGGCATTTGCCGGTTTCGATCCGGTCAAAGTGGCGCGATTTACGCCGGCGCGAATCGAGAGGCTGATGCTCGACGCAGGCATCGTGAGGAACCGGCTCAAGATCGAGAGTTCAGTGACCAATGCGCGAGCGTTCCTGGCGGTGCAGAAGGAATGCGGATCCTTCGATCAGTACATCTGGCAGTTTGTCGACTTCGATCCGATTCAGGGCCGGCGAAAGGGGAAGGGCGGCGTGCCAACGAGCACCCCCGAATCCGATAGGATGAGCAAGGATCTCAAGCGCCGAGGGTTCCGGTTCGTGGGCACGACCATTTGCTATGCGTTCATGCAGGCCACTGGGCTGGTGAACGACCATCTGGCGACCTGCTTCCGGCACAAGACGCTGCGCTAGTCGCCGTTTGCTCGGCGACGCGTTATTCCTTAACCTCTGGGCGCGGATAGTAGCGCCTAAGGGGGTGTACTATGCGAATGGCGCTCATTGTTGCCCTCGTCGCGATTCCCGCCGACCCTGCATTCAGCGTTGCCCAGGCGTCCTACCCGGTCAAGAGCTGCGTCGCCCCGCGTGAGCCCATTGGTGTGATTCATGCGGAGGGTGTACTTCGCTTCACCGTCAACAACGAGGGAAAGGCCGACACCAATACCATCGACGTCATCGCCGTCCGTGGCATGAGCGTTGGCGGATTTCGGAGCGCGAGCGTCCGGCAACTCTCCGCCTGCCGGTTCGATCGCTCGAAGGATCAGCTTGATGGCGACAAGCGCGTCGTGTCAGCCGTACGACTCGACAGCGCGACGACGGTCGTCACCCCGGCAACAATTGCAACCGGAACGGAGACACCGCTGGATGTGGTGCGCCGGCCCAAACTGCCGGCCGATCCGATTGAAGCCACCGATAGCCTCGTGGAGGAGCGGCCGAGGCGCCTGGACTGCGATCGGCCGCCGCCGTTACCGATGTTTTCCGGTGTGTATCGTACACTCCAGGATCGCGACGCCGCGTATCAGGCATTCCTTCGCCAGAATTCAGGGCAGGCGTCGGCCAGACTCACCATCGGTTTTGATGGGCGCGTGGTTCCCGACGGCGTTGTCATTGTTTCTTCGAACAACCCAATGATGCACGATCTGTTCGTCGGCGTGCTGTCGAGCTGCACCTATGTCCCGGGCCGAATTGGCGGCGTTACCGTGATGACGATCGTCGCCACCACGGCGGGACTCAACAATCGGGGTGGGTTGCCGTGAGGCTCGTACCAACCACAATTGCGGCGTTGGGTGTGTTGCACGGGGCGTCAGGCCAAACCATTCGCGTGAAGAGCTGTCGGCCGCCATCGCCGCCAGTCGGGTACATCCGCGGGACCGTCCAGGTCAGCTTTCTGATCGACAGCAAGGGACGCCCAGACACATCGTCACTCCGCGCTGTTGGCGCCGATTCCATTTCAATGCTTGGCGCACGCAGTGCGGCGACCCGGCAGCTTGCGGGCTGCACCTTTGAGGAGCCGCCGACCGGCAGGAAGTCGCAGAGTGTCATTCAAACGATTCATTTCATCGGTCCCGGTGTGACACTCTCCTCGCTGCGAGCGACGGCTGAGCTGGAGCAGGATATCGCCGTTCTGCCGCCACCTTTGCCGGCTGAGCCGTTGGAGGTCACTGATACACTGCTCGAGGAGCACCCCCGGCAATTCCGCTGCGCCAGGGGCCCGATCTTTCCACCCATCAGCAGCAGCCGATCCCAGACGCCTCAGTCCGTCGTCTCCGCAGTAATGGATCAGGCGAGGGAGTATTCGGGGTCCGTCACAGCAAGAGTGACCGTTGGTGCCGATGGGAAGGTGGAACCAGGGAGCGTGACTATTGTCTCGTCAACCAACCCATCGCTCACCAACATCATGCGACCAGTGATTGCGAGTTGTGAGTATGCACCGGGGCGCATCAGCGGCGTCCCGGTGCGGACGTTCATGACTGTGGTGCGGAACGGGTTCATGCCGGGCGGTGAATAGCTCGACGCCCGGCAATCCACCTCAATTCGTCACGTCATTCCAGTTCAGCACCGTATTGAACACCATGTTGAACTCACCGTGATTCTGCCAGCGATAGATCGGATTATTGGAGAACAGCACCACCCGCCCCTTGCCGTGATTCGCTCCCGGCACATCAACGGCAAACACGCGATCCCGCAGCGCATCGGCACCGGTCATGAGTCCAGAGAGTACTGACGCGTCACCACCGACATACCTGGCGAGCACATTGTTCTGGTCGGATACGCCGACACGGAAGGGCTGCCCGCCGACGTATTTCATCGGGATCGTGCGATCCTTGTAGCCGTAGAACGTCGGGTGGTCGGTGCGAGCGATGGCGCCCTGGACGATCGGATGCTCAGCATTGAACACCACGGTCGCGGCCCCCGCCAATCCCGGCGGCACCGTGACTGCTTCCACATCCACCGTGTGTGCCCAGCCGAAATCGATCGGGAAGCGCGCCGAGGCCCCGATTGCGATCATGGTGCCACCTGCCTCGAGGAACGCGCCGAACGCATCGACGCCGACCTGGCCGAAGCCACCGCTCATGTCGTCGGTCTCGCCGTACATGCCGAGAAACCTGTACTTGTCCGTCGCCTTGTAGGGCTGGGGGCGAGCGGCAGCGGCCTGCATCACGTTCTGCCGCGACATCTGCTGGTCGGCCATCAGGATCACGTCGTAGTCGGCCTTGAGGTTTCCCTTCTTGACGCGTTCCTTGAAGATCAGGTCATAGGGCACATTGAACTTGTCGAACGTGAGGCGATACCAGCCGAGATCCTGGGTGTTGCCCCACTGCGAGTAGATGGCGATGCGAGGCACGTCGGCGTCGTGCATCGCCACGGTCGGCGCGGCGGTAAGAGCGCTCGCGGTAAGCCCGAACTCCTGGACTGCGGCGCGCACGGCTGCGGCGTTGGTCATGTCGGACAGTACGAACGATCCGGCGGGGAAGTCGACACCGTCCGAAGTGAAGCTCTTCTCCGCGATCTTCATTGGAATGTTCTTCAACTTGTAGCGGAACGATATCATGTTGTTCGAGCCGTAGTGCGCGATCGCGATGCCGGCGGTGCCGGTACCAGCCATAGTGCCATTCGGCGGAGCCGCACCCGCCGGTGTCGTGCTCACCTTGAGGATGGACGAGTCGGCAATGGCAACGACATCCACCAGCATCATCAAGCCCATCGTCCAGCCGCTGTCGTCGTACGTGCTGAGCCGTGAATCGGGGAAGACCTGCTTTTCGAGCAGATTCTTGGCGAGTCGGCCGTATGGCTGGTCTCGCTTGATGATGTATGATCC
>JANYCP010000049.1 GCA_025360265.1 Gemmatimonadota bacterium | reverse complement strand
CTGGGTGTCAATGTGGCCCTCGGCGCCTCTCCAGCCGTCAACTTGAGGAACCGGCCTTCATGACCTAACTTGGAGGGCTATGATGCAAGCCTTCCGCAACGCAGCCAAACCGGTCGTCTACCTCATCACGATCACATTCCTGTCGTGGATGATACTCGACTTGAGCGGTATCACCGGCAAGGGCGGGTTTTTCACCCGGACCTCGGTGGGGTCGGTCAACGGCGAATCGATCGAGATCAAGGCCTTCCAGAACGCACTCACCAACGCGATGAACAACCGGCAGCGCGTCACCGGAAGTTCAGCGACACTGGAGGATCGGGAACAGGCGAGCAATGAGGTGTGGAACAGCTTTGTCGAATCGGCGCTGATCAACGAGCAGATTGACAAGCATCACATCACCACGACGGCCGACGAGGTTTCCGACTACATCCGGAACATCCCGCCCCAGGAATTTACGACCCAGCCCGACCTGCAGACCAATGGCAAGTTCGACCTGACCAAGTATCAGCGGTGGCTCGCCAGCCCCGTGGGCCAGCAGTACGTGCCGATCTTCGAGGCGCAGTCGCGCGACCAGATCCTGCGCAACCGGCTGTACATCAGCATCACCGCCGACGTCTACCTGTCAGACGTCGCGCTCTGGGAGAAGTTCCGCGATCAGAACGAAAAGGTGAAGATCTCGCTCACGCCGATTATCGGGCGCATGGTGGTTCCGGATAGCGCCGTGACGGTGACCGAGGACGAGATCAAGGCGTACTACACCGCACACACGTCGACGTTTACCCGGCCCCAGACGGCGTTCATGCATTTCGTCGCCGTGCCGCGACGACTCGACGCGAGTGACTCGGCAGCAGCCCTGGCCCGCGCCAAGGCCGTGCGTGACCGCATTGTCAGCGGACAGAAGTTCGAGGATGTGGCCAAGGTCGAATCGGCCGACACCGCATCAGCAAAATTGGGTGGTGATCTCGGTGAGTTGACCAAGGGCCCGGGACGCGATCCGGCGTTCGACAAGGCGGCCTTCGCGCTGCCGGTGAACACGGTCTCCGAGCCGGTGCTGTCACAGTTCGGCTATCACATCATTCAGGTGACCAAGAAGACCGCCGACAAGAAGGCCGATAAGATCAATGCGCGGCACATCCTGATCCCGGTGGAACTGGCCGGGGCGCATCGCAACATGGTCGACGCCCAGACTGACTCGTTGCAACGCCTCGCGGCCGATCGCCTCGATCCTGCGGCACTCGACACCGTAGCGCGGGCACTCAAGCTGCCGCTCGCTGAGACGGGCCCGGTACCGGTGGGCTCCAAGGTGCAGCTCGGTAGCTCCGTCATTCCCGACGCTGGCGTGTGGGCCTTCAAGGCGAAGGTTGGCGAAACGTCGCCGGTGATCGACGGCGAGTACGCATCGTACGTGTTCCGGCTGGACTCGCTGCAAGAAGCCGGCGTGCCGACCTACGCGCAGGCGCACAACGCTGCGACGGCGAAGGTGAGGGACCAGAAGAAGGAGGCGAAGGCCCGGCAGATCGCCGACGACCTGCTCAAGCGCGTCAAGGGTGGTACGCCGCTTGGTGATGCGGCCAAGGCGCTCGGCCTGCTCAACCGTGAGTTCGATCCGGCGACGCGTATCGCGTTCCCGCTGACCAATCCGAAGCTGGTCGGCGCGGCGTTTGCGCTCCCAGTCGGGGCGCTCAGCGGCGTCATCGACACGCCGGATGGGCTGTATGTGATCAAGGTGCTGCAGAAGACGCCAGCCGATTCGGCGCAGTTTGTGAAGGACAAGGACCAGATGCGCAGCGAGGCGATTCGGGGGTTGCGTCAGGAGCGAGTGCGGGAGTTCATCGCGTCGCTGCATTCATCGGCCAAGATTGTCGATCGACGGACCGATGTATTCAACAAGACGACCGCGCAGACTGATGCTGCGCTCGCGGCTCAGGGCGGGAAGCAAACGCCCTAAGCCGCCGGCGCCCAATTACTGGGAGAGTCTCTTCGGCTCGCCGCCACTTGGCGCGGGCCGATTTTCCTTATCCATGATACGCTGCGGACCCGGTGCGCTGTCATCGTGAGTCGGCGCATTCAACGCGTCCTGCGTGTCAGTCAGCGACTTCTTGAATTCGCGAATTCCCTTGCCGAGTCCCTGACCAATTTCAGGAATGCGCTTCGCCCCGAACACTAGCAGGGCAACCAGCATGATCAATATGATTTTGCCTGCACCGAGTTCCATGATCCACCCCGCTTCAGAAGAGCGATCGCGCCACGTAGTACGCAACCGCAACACCGATGAGGCTCAGAATCGATACGTTCAGCCCAACCGGACCCAACGTGAATGATACTACCAGCAAATCGACCGGCATAGGACCGATCTTCGGCGTCACCGAGTACGTAAAGAAACTTCGCGCTGGGCTGTCTGGCAGAAATTGCTTCAGCAAAGCCGAGAAGAAACCGCCGATGATGAACCCAACGACGAGTACCCCCAGGTAGAATCGCGGCCGCTTCGGTCCAATAGCCATCAGCGCCTCCGATCCAGAACGTAACTCAACGACGCGCGCAGCGTCTCGCGCGCGGGCGTCTCCGCCAGCAGGCTCAGATCGTCCTCCGCCTCGGAGATCAGCCGCTGCGCCCGCTCGCGCGCCTGATCGAGGCCGCCATGGGCAGCGACAGACGCCACCACGGCGGCGATCTCCGGGTCGGCCGGCGCGGGGTTCTGCAGCAGCTCGGCCAGCCCTCGCCGTTCCGCAGCGGAGAAGCGGGGCAATGCATAGATCAGCGGCAGCGTCACCTTGTGCTCACGCAGGTCGAGCCCCGACGGCTTGCCGGTCACCGACTCGTCGGAGGTGTAGTCGAGCAGGTCGTCCACGATCTGGAACGCCATGCCGAGTTTCTCTCCGAATTGCGCCAGGGCGCGACGCTGCTCCGGCGGTGCGGTCAGTGCACCAACTTCGCACGCACCGGAGATCAGCGACGCAGTCTTCGCCTTGATCAGCAGGTCGTACTGTTCTTCGGAGAAGCCCAGCGGATCGTGCGCCAGCAACTGGCGCATCTCGCCAATCGTCATTTCGTTCGTCACGCGGGCGAGAATTTCGAGCGCGCCGAGATCGCCGAAGCGCACCAGCTCCACGACAGCACGGGAGTAGAGAAAGTCGCCCATGATCACCGAGACCTGATGCGAAAAGAGCGCATTGATCGTCGGCATGCCGCGCCGAAGTACGGAATGATCCACGGCGTCGTCGTGCACCAGTGTCGCCAGATGAATGAGTTCAATCACCGCAGCCAGTGTCGCTGCGCGCGGTGACGGCCCACCGGTTGCTTCGTCCGCCAGCAGCACGAGCGTCGGCCGAAACATCTTGCCACGCATCCGCATCAGGTGCTGGTTGACATCGCTGATGAGCGGAAAGTCCGCCTCGATCATGCGACGCATTTCGATTTCTACCTGACCGAGCCGGGGCTTGATCACCGCCTGCAGGTCGGCTAGCGAGAGCGCGCCGACCCCGGGAAAGGTCACTTGCCGGTCGCCTGAGTGAGGCGGTCACCGGCATCACGGAACGCCACGTCCACTGCGATGATCCGCTGGTAGTAACGCACCGCATCGCCGTGGCGGCCCTGCGCGTCGAGCGAGCGGCCGAGCCAGTAGAGCACGCCGATCTTTTCGGCGTCACCTTCCGGGCTGTTTTCCACGCCGCGCAACACCGCTTCAGCCACCGCCGGGCGCCCCTGATCGAAGAACACCTCGCCGAGCGCCTCCGACGTGCGCAAGCGAACCTGCGGAGCCCGCAACGCCTTCTGGAATTCGCTGATCGCCTCGTCGAGGAGGCCCATTTCCTTGAAGGCGATGCCGAGATCGTAGTGCGCCTGATGGTCTTCGACCGACAGGTTCTGGTCGAGAGCCCGTTTGAACTCGGCGAGCGCGTCGCGGAATGTTTCGTTTTCGTCGGGATCGACGTCTGGTGTTTCCGTCCGCATCCGCGTGGACATCGGGTGATCGTCGATCAGCATCGCCCCGAGATCAATGAAGCCCGTTGGTGCTTCGGCCGGACCATCCGGTGCCATCGCCCGGAGTGCGGCGCGCGCGCGGGCATTGGCATCGTCGAGTTCGAGGACTCGCCGGAACACTGCGATCGCCTTGTCGCCGTTCCCGAGGCGCACGAGCGCGTCGCCGAGTTCGACGTAGGCTTCGCAAAGCCGGCGTGAGTCGCGCATCTGCGCGGCGATCTCGACCCGTGCCTGATGTCGCGCAATCGACTGCGGCTCTGCTTGGATCAGCTCGGTGGCCACCTGGAAGGCGTGGATCCACTCACCCTGCGCCTGGTACTCCTGTAGCGACTGTTCGAGCGCTGCAATGCTGCCAGCGCGGTCGCCATGCTCGAGCAGGGCGTGCGCCGTCACGCGGCGGCCGAGGGCATCGTCCTGGGCCGGAATCGGAACGCCAGCGGGTCCATCGGTTGGAAGGAAGACAAGATCACCGCCGATCGTGACGGACGCGTCGTCCGCCGCGTCCACCGCGGGCGCGAGCGATGTCTGCTCGAAGCCTTCTAACGGGGCGTGCGCCGGTGTAGCCCCACTGGAGGCTGCAACGTGGAGTCCTTCGACCGGATCAATCATTTGCGCGTCGCGGGCCGCTTGCGCCACGCCGACCAGGCCGTCAACTGGGGCGGCATCCGACCGACGTTCGACTTCGATATCCCCTACGACCGATGGGGATGGTGCCGGCGTCGGTGCAGCGAGCGCGACCAGCTCGGGCGCACGTTCGAGTTCAAGCGGCGCGGTATCGAGGAAAACCAATCCACTGGCGCCCGCAGCCGAAACCGTGTCGGGGACCTTGTGCGTACCGGTCGCGGCATGTTCGCGCCCGAGAATCTGGTCGATGACGACGTTGAGCTCGCGCCATCCAGGAAACTCGTCGCCCAGTCTGGTGACTGCCTTTTCAGCGGCCTCGGCGCGGCCGTCCGCGGCCATGTGGTCGACATACAGCCGCAAGTTGTGGCGGACGTCGTACAGCACCCGCTTGCGTGCCTGCAGGCGCGCCAACTCGAGATAGGTCTGGAAGCGTTGTGGATCGAGTCGAAGAATCTTGCCGCAGAGTGCGATCGCCGAGTTGAGAAATCCGAGCTCGGCGTAGCGGTGAACGGCTTGCTCCCACGCCTCACACGCGGAGACGTCGTCGCCCGCCTTGTGCGCCAAGTCGCCGACCCGATTGTAGAGCGACGGATCGCCCCCTTCCGAGCCACTTTCGGTTTCCCGGATGGCCTGACGGTAGAGGTCGATCGCAGCTGCCCAATCCTCGCGCTGTTCCTGCTGTAGCGCAGCAACTTTCAGCTTGTGCAGCGTCATCGACGTCCGGGGTCATGGAAAGTGGTGCAAGTGCCGATGGGACTTGAGGTTTGAAGTTAAGGCCGGGGCCGCAATTGACACAAGCGCAGGCCGCTTACTGGTGCACCGTTGCTTGTTGTAGTGTCTGCTGATTGTAGTCGAACTTGATGTCCGGCAGGTTGACCAGGAAGACCGTGAAAAAGAGGGCAAAATTGCCGTTGGTGTTCTTGGTGAATGAGAACGAAGCCCGCCAGTCGTGCAAGTCGCGCTGGAGCACGATCTGGTGCTGCTGAAACCGGCCCGCCGTAATGTCATACATGGTGTTCCAGGTCATGCTCCAGAAGGCGGTCGGGGCGAACGCGAGATTGATCGAGACCTGACTCTGGGCGGGCTGGGCGAGCACCGGGATGATTGACCCGGTGTTGAACGGGTCGTTGGTCCCCTGCCCTGGCGTTTCGGTCGGGACCGGTAGCACCGTCGGGGTGCTGGTGCGATAGCGCTGCAAGGAGTACGAGACTGACATGCTGAAGCCGCGGCCGGTAATCGGCGCCGGTGCGAATCGGGATCCGGCACCAGCGAACGGCTGCACCGGCGAGCCTGGCGTCATTGCCCCCGGTGCCGGCGCCCCTGCCGCCCGGGCCGCGACGGAATCCCGGCTGCCAAGGTGCAGGAAACGTCCGATTGCCTTGAAGAACGCCCCAGTCAGTTGCAGCGACGCCGTCGCCTGCGACAGGAACGGCGAGAACCTGGCAGAGTCGGTACCCACCTGGCCGTCCCAAAGACTGTGAGTGGTCGCGAGGGTGAAATTCGGCAGCAGGTCGCTCTGAAAAGTGTTCTGCACCGTTGAGGTCTGCCAGCCAGTCCGATGCGCGAGCTTCGCCTGTTCGAAATCGTAGGAGAGGGCCGTCGTCGAAATCGAAAGTACTCGCGTCTTCGGCAGCCTGGTCGGATCGGTGTTGGTGTCGCCCGGGGGCGCACGGCGCTTTCCTTCGAGCGTCTGACGCAAGCTCACCAGCATAGAGGCAGACGCCGGTACATCAGGCGTAATCTGACCGAACGACGACGATGCCGCCTTGGCGAACTCCGCCGACACTGAGGCGGCCGGTGAATATCGGAGCGTCATCGATGGCTCAAAGGTGTAGCGCAGCTTCGAGAAGGGACCGAGCCCACCATTGGTAAACGCGTAGAACGCCGGATGAGCGTCGAGCCCGAATGCCAATTTCTTCCCCTGTGCGATCCATGCGCCGTTGCTTGCCGGGCTGCGAATGAACAGGCGTTCGCTGGAAACGATATTGGTGAATCCGACGGTCGGCGTCACGTTCCACGTGCCGTGCGCTATCACCGGGAGGCTGATTCCGGTTTCAATGTTCAAGCCACTCTTGTAGGTGCCCGCGCGGTACGTCGTCCGGGGAACGGCAAGTCCCGTCGCCGGGTCGATCACGCTGTCGTTCACGGCCGTGCGGGCGAAGAGCTGCTCGTCGTGATACTGAATCGATAGCGGCAGAGTCCATCCGTGAATCGTGAACGGAGTGACGAGGTCGATACTGGATGTCCGATTACTCGCCTTGGTAACAACCGAATCGACGCCGGTGGGTGTCAGCAACTGCGGGTTACCCAGCGGCTGGGGCTGGTTGAAATTCGTGGTGTTGGTGGCGGTGAGCTGCGGCGACCAAAGCACGTTAGGCCCGAGACTGACCGGAGTTGGCGAAAACGAAAGCTGCGGGAACGTCATCGATCCGGCCCCGGTGCCGAGCGCTTCATTGCGCGAGCCACCAAGCGAGAGCGTCCCGAAGGAAAATTTCTTCATCAGGTTGAGCTGACTGCTGATCTGCGCCGTTGACGCGTACAGGTCGATCGCGTTGTTGGCCTGCACCCGTGAGTCCGACTGATAGTTCAGATTGAACGTGAGCGACGTCGTGACATCAAAGCTCTGCCGGTGATCCCAGTGCAACACGTTCGATGCCGATCCGCCACTCTCCATCTGCCGGCTCAACCGGAGCGACCCCGCCACAAAGCGATCGAGCCACCGGTAATTGAGCTGCCCGGTCACCATGGTGTACCGGTTGGAATACCAGTCGAGACTGGCCGTCACGTCGATATAATCGTTGGGTGCCCAGTAGTAGCCGATGTTGCTCACAGTGCGGTTGTAATTGCGATTCGTTCGCACAATATCGTTGAAACCGAATCGCGGAATCAGGATGCCCGAGCTGCGATCGCGCTTGGTGTCCTGGAAAATGAATGGCAGCCACGCCACCGGGACGTCGCGGATGTAGAGCACCGCCGGTCGCGCGACAATGACCGACTGTGCAACCCATTTCAGCTGTCCGGCGACGAAGTGGTAGTCGGGCACTGGCAGATCACATGACGTGAACTCGGTGTTCGCGCCGTAGAGCCGCTTGCCGCTCGAATCGACCGCCAAGTTCCCGCGAATGAACCAGTTCGCCCCGCCATTCGCCATCGACGTGTACGCCTCGTCGAGCACGCCGCGCTCTGCGCCGGCGCAAATGCCGACGCGCATTTCGCGGGCAATGGTGGGTGCTTGCCCCTTCTCAAACAACTTCGGCTCGCCCGTGGCGAGCACCTGACAGTTCGGGTTGTCGTAGGTGATCTGGTCGGCCTCGAGCTGGGTTCCGTCGCGCAGTGTGGCCGCATGCCCGCCGAGGAGGATCGTCTGGTCCGTGATGATGTAGCGCACCGAGTCGCCGCCAAACCGGGTTGCAGCAAAGCCCTCCCGAGCGAGGAGGGCCTGCATGATTGAGTCCGGCGTGCCGAAGACGTGCAACGGCGCCGACGGTATCCCCAGACGTTTGGCCTTGTTCGTGTCGAGGACCTGCACCCCTTGACCCGAGACCTTTCGCGCCGTGGTATCGAGTGCTCCCGGCGGCTTCTGCGCCGCGGGCGGCACCGGCACCTGGGCATGGAGCCCGCGCGGGGAAAAGCAGAGCACGAACAGCAACAGACTCGCAGCGACCCGGGCGGCGCGCGCGCGCCGCTTCTCCACCAGCCACGCTCCCGCCACGCCGACTTCATATAGCAGCAGCAGGGGGATCGTGAAGAGGATCATCATCGTCACTTCAGGCGTCGGCGCGAGAATGGCGCCGCCGACGAACGCTGCGAGCACGGCGTACCGGCGAATCTTGCTGTACATGCGATAGGAGGTGATGCCGAGGGACGCCAGCAGAATCATCACCAGTGGCAGCTCGGCAGAGATTCCCATCCCCACCAGGAGATGAACGACGAGCGACATGTACGATTCAAACGTGAAAAGCGGGTTGAATGCACCTTTTTGATAGGTCGCAAGCCATTCCACACCAGGAGGCACGACATAGATCCAGCCGATCGCCGCTCCCGCGGCAAAGAGCAGAAAGCCGATGCCAAGCGACGGAATGATCGCCTTCTTTTCCCGCTTGGTGAGCGCGGGTGAAAGAAAGAGCCAGAGCTGGTAGAAGATGAACGGCGAGGCGAGGATGACGCCGAAAATGAAGGCAAACTTCAGTACGATCATGAACGGGCCGGTGAGGGTCGTCACCGCCAGCTTGCCTCCCGACACAAACGGCACCACCGGGGCTTCAATGACTTCGATCAAATTGTACCGGGTGGTGACCCAGTACCCGATGCCGAATCCGGCCATGACCGCCACCATCGCCAGCAGTATGCGCTTGCGAAGTTCCTCGAGATGATCGAGAAACGGCATCTCGCCAGTGCTGTTGGCCATTAGTGGTGTGGAGGGACTAGGGATTCGCGCGCAACGCTTCGCGCGCGAGATCGAATTCGAGCGAATCTTTGTACTTGTCGACGATCATCTGCCACCAACGGCGGGCCGCGGTGACATTGCCAGATTTCAGTTCGAAGTTGCCAAGCTTGTACAGTGCCGATGGTGCGCGGTCCGACCTGGGAAAAGTTCCGAATACCTTGGCGTAGTAAATGCGCGCCGAATCCGGCTGCTCGACTTCCCACGCCTGACCCAGCCAGTAGTACGCGTCGGCCACTTCCGGCGCCTGCGGATACGTGGCGATCAGCAGCACGAGGGATCGCCGCGCACTGGCGTAACGCGAGCCCAGGATGTCGCTTCGCGCCTGACCGATCAGTGTGAACGCATCTGGGACCTGACCTCCCGCGTTGCCGGCGCGCGCGGAATCCGAGGTCGCGGGTGCCGAGGACAGGTTGTTGTCGATCTTGGAACCGAGGCGCGTGATATTGGAGAGCCCGGCACTTGTCAACGACACGACTTGAGACATGCGCGAAAAGAGTGCGTCAAAATTCGACGCATTCTCCCGGTTCATTCGCTGGAGCACATCGTTGAGCTGCCGCGCCACCGCGTTGATCGAATCGAGAGTCTGACGCTGAGCGATCTGGATGCGCGCCAGCTCGGCGCGCTGCGCAGAGTCACTGCGGAAATGATCAACCTTGGCTGCCGCAACTGCGGTCTCCACGCGCTGCACCTGCCCCGGCGTGGCGCAGGCGGCCACGCCGATGAGCAATACGATCGCAGCGCGAGGAGCACGCATCACTGGCCTCGCAAGCTCTGAGTGCCGGCGATGATCTCGAATTCATCGCGACGATTCTGTGCCCAGGCATTTTCATCGTGGCCTGGATCGGCCGGTACTTCGCGACCGAGAGACGACGTCTCAATGCGCGATGCATCGACGCCGACCCGCACCAGGTAATCTTTGGCGGCATCCGCGCGGCGCTTGCCGAGGGCAATGTTGTACTGGTCGGAGCCACGCTCATCGGCGTGGCCGGTGATGCGAATGCGAACGGCCGGGAATTGCTTCAGCAGCGCTGCCTTCGCGTCGAGGCGCGCGTTGTCGTCGGTGCGAATCGCCGACTCGTTGTAATCGAAATGGATCTTCTCGGACATCTTCGCAACGCGGGCGGTGAACGCTTCGGTGCCCGTTGGATCGTTCGTCGTCGTATTCCTGACCGGCGGTGGTGGCGGTAGCGGTGGCGGCGGCGGTGGCAGCGGCGGTGTGCTGCCTCCGGTCGGCGTCACACCGGGAGGCGGCGCGTTCTTGTGGCACGCGGTGACAGTCAGGGCCAATGCCATCGAGAGGGCGACGAGAGTGCGCCGATTCATGTGTATTCTCCGCCTACGGGTTCGTGCCAAGTACTGGTGACCATGCCGGGGACTGTGCGCCGCCGGGTGAAGCGATTTGCCGCATGGTGTACGATTCAAGGTCCAGAATCCATAGTTGTTCCCGCCCGGTCTGCCACGACTTGAAGACAATGTGTCGTGAATCGGGCGCCCAGCTCGCATCCTCGTTCCGGTTGCGGCTAGTGACCTGCACCGGCTGCCCACCACCGATGGACCACTTGTACACCTGCCGGCCACCGCCGGCCTGATCTCGAGTAAAAATCAGCTTGGTACCATCGGGCGACCACGCCGGCGAGTAGGTCGCGAGGAACTTTCCCCCGTCGTCAAACCCTGGCGGGACCTGCGCCTCGTTGTTGGTGCCATCCGCATCCATCACGTAGATCTGCGGCGTCCCGGTCCGATTGGAAATATATGCTATGTGACGCCCATTCGGCTGGTAGCTGGCGGAGATGTTATCGGCGTTCCGGCGATCGTGGGTCAGCTCGAAAGCGCAGCAGTTCCGAGCGACATCTACCGACTCGATGACCGCCCCCCCCGTGAGGGCGTGGTAGCTGACAAGCATCGTCCTGCCGTCGGGGGAGAAGGTCGCGCCATTGGCGTCGCCGGTGCCCATGCTGGTCACTTCGGTTCGGGTCCCGGTGAGCAGTTTCTGGAGAATGAGGTGCCAGCGTCCGTCCCGATACTCGCTGAACGAAATCGCTGACCCATCCGGGTGCCAGGCGGGTGTCTGGGTGTAGTACCCGGTCCGGGACACTCGCGCCAGATTCACGCCGTCGGCATCAACCCGCCAGATTGCGTCCTCTGCGCCGTTTTTCATCTTGAACGCAATGCGTGTGGCGGCAATGCCAATTCCGCCGGTCCAGTTGACCACCTGATCGCTGATTCGGTGGATCGTGATACGAGTGTCACCCGCACCGCTCAAATCAACAATGGAGATGGCTTGGTATCGCATGGCGCCGGTCGTCGCATCCCAGAGCTTCACCGATACCGCATTGCCCGATGCCTGCAGCTCTACCACCCAGCTCAACCCCGGGCCGGCGATTCCACTGAGTGCCACCGAGTCGAGCGGAGCGGCGAGTCTTCCGGCCGAGTCCACAAGCGGTGACACAGTATATCGGTCCGAGTTCTGGAGATCACGCTGCACGATCATCCGGACGGAATCGAGTCCACGCCCCGCCAGCACCACCAGCCCCGGCTGCGCCTTGGACGATCCGGTAATGCCAATGACAATCCGCTGCGCACCAAGCTGTTGCGCGGTGAGGAGCAGTGCGATCGTGGCAAGGATCCGGCGAGACATCACTATGGGCTCTTCGGTGTCATGGTAAAGTTGAACAGTATCGGTAGCGACGCCGAGGTGTACCCGGTCGGCAGCGGTCCGAACGCCTTCGTAACGCTTGCCGCCTCGATTGCGCCCTGTGCCTGCCCGTCGAAACGATCAGATCCGGAACGAGTTTCAATGGAGATACTCGTCGCCGGTACCGTTCCGTCCCGCAAAATCACGAATGCGATCGACACGTGCAGCCCGTTGCGAAAGCCGCTCTGGTCCCACCGTTTGTAAATCTCGTTCTGAATCCGGGCCAGATATTCCGTGTACGGAAAGGCGAGCCCATCCTGATGCAACGTCACGACGTCCTGCCCGGTGCTCGGCGCAACGCCCGGCAACGGCTTGTTCGCCGGCTTCGCAACCGGCGCTGGCTCAGCGGCTTTGGTCTTCACCGGCACCTTCGGCACCGGAGCCTTCACCTTGGGCTTTGCGACCGGTGCCACCGCTTTCGGCGCGGGCTGTTCCGGAGTGACCGTCCTCGCGGGCCCCGTCATCGGCAGTGGAGCCGCAACAAGATTCACTTCATATACCAACGGGCCCTTTCGATTTGCCCGGCTCGCTGCCACCAGTGCGGCGGCGATGAGTGCGCCGTGCGCAATCGTTGTCCCGGCAATACCAATGCGACGGCTCGGTGCCAACGCGGCGGTCACGGCGTTGCCGCCGGCTGCGTGGCAAGGCTCGCCTTGTCCAGACCAGCATTCCGCAGCAGTTCGAGCACATGCGCCACAGAGCCGTACAGGGCACCCGCATCTCCCTGCACCACCACGCCGCCAGGACGCTTCTTCGCCGCAAGCAGGTTGAGCGCTACCTGAAAGTTCTGCTCGGTGTAGAACTTCTCACCGATCGCCAACCCACCATTTCTTTTCACGGTGATGATCAGCGGATCCTCGATCGCGACTGGAGACGTATCAAGCTTCGGCAGGTCCACCTTGATGCCGCCCTGCAAGATCGGTGCGGTCACCATGAAGATGATCAGCAGCACCAGCATCACGTCGACGAGGTTGATGATGTTCACCTCAGCGTTGAGCGGCCGACCGCGCCGGTGCCGGGAAAGCCCGCCGAGTCGCCCCATGCTAGAGTCGGCCCTCGCGGCCCAAGGCGCCAATCGTTTCCTGGGCGAGCCGCTCGAGTTCTCCCTCGAGTC
Source organism: Gemmatimonadota bacterium (assembly GCA_025360265.1). Classification (GTDB taxonomy): domain Bacteria; phylum Gemmatimonadota; class Gemmatimonadetes; order Gemmatimonadales; family GWC2-71-9; genus Palsa-1233. The sequence continues at coordinate 6,955 of JANYCP010000049.1, read as the reverse complement.
GCTCCGAACGTCCCGTGAATACGTTGTACGCAATGACCGCCGGAATCGCTGCACCAAGTCCGGCCGCGGTCGCGATCAGCGCATCCGCAATGCTCGGCGCAACAGCGGCAATCTGTCCGGTGCCTTTCGCGGCGATGCCGAGAAATGCATTCATGATCCCAATGACAGTGCCGAAGAGTCCGAGCAGCGGCGCGGTGGCACCGATGACGGCAAGCAACGGAATCATTCGGCGCGTTTCATCGATCACCGCGCTGATGCCCGCTTCGATCGTAAGGGTGAGCGCTTCGAGCTGGGTGAGCGAGAGGCCACTGCGCGTGACGTTGGCGCGCTGCATCGCGGCAGTGAGATCTTCCATGAAGCGACCAGTCCCGCGAATCACGTCGGCATAGGGCGACCCACCGAGCGCGGCCACGGCCTTCTGTCGCTCGACGGTGTCGCGAGCCTGCACCACGGCTTCCTGGTACTCACGGCGGTGACGTCGCAGCGAACGGAATTCCCACCACTTCGCCGCGATCACATACCACGAAGCAATTGAGAAGAGCGCACAGATGGCGAGGACGGCTTTGGTCTCGATGCTGGCCTTGAGGACCAAAGAGAGAATGCCGGTATCCATCAGGCCGCCATCCTGTATCACAGCTGGGTTCCCTCAAACCACGCTGCGAGCTGCTTCATCCCGTCGTCGAAGCTCACTTGCGGCGTCCACTTCAGGTCCCGTGCAGCCTTCGACACGTCGAGGCACGACCGGAAGAGTTCGCCGGCCCTGGGCGGGGCGTATTCGATGACCGGCGTGCGGTCGATCGCTCGACCGACGTGGTGAGCAAGGTCATTCACGGAAGTTTCGCGTCCTGTGCCGATGTTGAATGCGGGGACGTCCAAGCGGTCGCCGCGTGACACATTGACCGTGCCGGCCAGGAGATTTGCCCGCGCCACATCTTTCACAAACACGTAGTCACGGGTCTGCTTGCCGTCACCGAACACCGTGAGTGGCTGGTTGGCTAGCAGGCGGGAAACAAAGATCGAGACCACGCCCGCTTCCGACTTCGGGTCCTGGCGTGGACCGTAGACGTTGGAATAGCGGAGCGCTACGCCCTCGAACCCGTGCAGCGTGCCGAGCACCCGGAGATAATGTTCGCCGGCGAGCTTGCTCACGCCGTACGGCGAGATCGGCAGGTTGGCGGTCGGTTCTGGAGTTGGCAGAACATCGGGATCACCATACACCACGCCGCCGCTCGAGGCGAACACTGCACGGCGAACCTTTCCCGCCGAAACGGCCGAGAGCACGTTGGCGAAGCCGACGAGATTGATCGAGGCGTCGAGCGCGGGCTGGTCAACGGAGATCCGCACGTCGATCTGTGCAGCTTGATGTACGACGACGTCGAATTTCCCATCGGCGATCGCCTGAAACGCGTCCTTGCTTCGGACGTCCGCCTCGACAAATCGCGCCGCCTTGGGAACCTGTTCCTTCTTGCCCCGGGAAAGATCATCGAGGCAGGTGACAGACCATCCTGCCGCCTGGTATGCCTCTGCGATATGTGATCCGATAAAGCCTGCACCGCCGGTGATCAACACGGCTCCACTCATTCGCGCTCCTCTCGAGGGGCGCCGCGAGCGCCCACCGTGGGATCAGGATATGACTACGTGGGGAAAGATAGCGGTGGGTGGGCTTGGGACGCGGGACCCCATGTCGAAGCCCCGCGTCCCGCGTCCCGAGTCCAGCGTCCGTCTAGAATGGCAGGTCGTCGTCCTCCGCATCCAGTGCATCCGGCATATCATCGAACGATTCACCCTTCTTCCCGGCCTCTGCCCCCGCCGCACTCTTCGCGGTCGCCTTGGCGCCAGTCCAGCTGCCACCGTCGCCGGCATCGCCGCCCTTGCCGGAGAGCAGGATCAGTTCGCGGCCGTTGATTTCGGTGGAATACCGCGTCTGGCCTTCCTTGTCCTGCCAGGTGCGATACTCGATCTCGCCTTCGACGAAAATCTTGTCGCCCTTCTTGCAGTACCGCTCCGCCACATCGGCCAGTTGCTGCCCGCCTCCCTTGCCATTCCAGAGAATGACCCGGTGCCATTGTGTCTTCTCTTGCTTGGTACCGTCCGCGCCCTTCCACTGCCGACCGGTAGCCAACGACAACGTGGCGACGCGTCCGCCGTTGGAGGTGCTGCGCACTTCAGGATCGGCGCCGAGATTTCCAATCAGGGTGACTTTGTTCAGGCTCTTGCTCATCGTGTGCTCCCAGGTCAGTCGACGTTTCAGTGTCAGTTACGGTGGACGATGCAAGATCCAACGGGACCATGCCGCATCCACCACTTGTTCAACGCAGATCAGGTCGGATTGACGCGCGCAGCTGCCAGCTCGCGTCGCAATACCAGTGCGTCCTCAGGCGGCTGCCGATAATAGCCGCGGCGCAGCCCCGCCGCTGAGAAGCCCGCCGATTGGTACATCGCCTGCGCTGCCTCGTTCGAGGCGCGCACCTCAAGCCATACGGTTCCGGCACCCCGCTGCATCATTGCGGCGAGGACGCCGTCCAGCAGCTGGCGGCCAAGTCCCTGCCGGCGCCGGCCCGGGACGATCGCGATCGAGAGGATCTCCGCCTGATCGACGACGACCCTCCCGAGAACATACCCTGCGATCCCGGTCTCGTCCTCGGATACCAACGCGATGGCACCGGACCAGCCGAGGGCCTCAAGCAACTGATCGGCACTCCACGGATCCGTGAATGCCTGCAGTTCCAGCTGCGCCAGCGCCGGGAGGTCAGCGCGCGACGCGGGGCGCAGCCGGCAGTTCCATACCGTGGGCCCGCTCCCAGGCCGCCTGCGCTTCCACCGGGCGACCATACTCCGGCTGCCAAGCGGCAGGATCGGCAATTCGCGTCGTTGCCCCGGCGGTGCGCACGAGCGAGAGCAACGCGCGCGCATCGGGAAGCGAGGCTTCGCCGGCAATCGGATCGCAGCCGGTGGCGTCTCGCACCCGGTCGATCAGCACGGCCGGAATACTTCCGACCACGTTATCAATCGGGCCCCAGTCCGACAGCGCTTCCGGCTCCACTGCACGTGGTGCCGGACCGAGTCGCTCGACCAGCAACGGCGTGATTCGCCAGCAGCCGGCGTAGAGTTCGCCGCGCAGTGCATCGCTCAGCGCGAGCACCACGCCACCACCTGACGGAGTGTGCGCCGCAGCGCGCACCAGCAGCGACGGAGCGACACGCCATTCGACATTGCGTTGCCACGCCAGTGCCTTCGCCACCGACGCCGCGACCCGCAATCCGGTGAACGATCCTGGGCCATCGCCCACGGCAACACACCCGATGTCCGCGGCGGTGCCGCCGATGTCGTGCAGCACCTGCTCGATCAATCCGATGATTGCGGCGGCATGCTTTCGCGAACCGTCAACAAATGCGCTTGCGATGCGATCACCGTCACCTGCTGCGACGGTGCAGCGATCAGTTGCGGTATCAAGCGCGAGCGTGATCATCGCACGTCCATTGTGCGGCTGTCGTCACCGGCATGATCGAGCGACAGTGTAAGCGTTGGTTTTGGCGCCCACGCCCCAGCGCGCGCTGGCCATTCAATCAGCAGTAAATCGCCGCCAAGCAAAGTTTCCCAGTCGAGGTCGGCCGCTTCGTCCGGTTTACGCAGCCGGTAGCAATCGACGTGGTACACACTCCCCCGCGGACCCTCGTAGTGATGCACCAGCCCGTACGTGGGAGAAGTCGCCAATTCCGGCACACCGCGGCCACGGACGATCGCGCGTGCCATGGTGGTCTTTCCCGCGCCAAGCGGCCCTTCCAGCCACACCACGCTCCGCGGCGCGAGCTCGCGGCCGAGTTGCACTCCTGCGGACTCAACGGCGGCGAGGTCCATCATCGACGCGCCAGCCGAAGTCCGGGACGTGATACGTTCGGTGCACTCGCCGCACGCAGGTCATTGAGCTGGTCGCGCAGCATGGCGGCAAGCTCGAACTCCAGATTCGCGGCGGCCTCCTTCATCTGTTGCTCGAGCGCCGCCATCGCCGCGGCGCGTTGTGCTGGATCGTGCAGATCGGGGGCGGGCGCGGGGGCCGCGCCCTTGCGTTTCGTGTCGGGCCGTTCGGTACGCGCATCGGCCACGTGCGTCGACAGGCGGACTTCGTCGAGTGACTTCACAATCGACATCGGCGTGATGTTGTGCTCGATGTTGTACGCTCGTTGGATCTCGCGACGCCGGCTCATCTCATCAATCGCGCGCTGCATTGAGCCGGTCATCTTGTCGGCGTACAGGATCGCCTTGCCGCTGATATGGCGCGCCGCACGACCGCATGTCTGGATCAGCGACCGGTCGCTCCGCAGGAATCCCTCATGGTCGGCGTCGAGAATCGCCACGAGCGACACTTCCGGCAGGTCGAGTCCCTCGCGCAACAGGTTGATGCCGACGAGTACATCAAACTCGGCGAGACGCAGGCCACGCAGGATTTCGACCCGCTCGATCGCGTCGATATCGCTGTGCAGATAGCGCACCCGCACATCATGCTGCTGCAGATAGTCGGTGAGGTCTTCCGCCATCCGCTTGGTGAGTGTCGTCACCAGCACACGCTCGCGTGCCTTGGTGCGCTCGCGAATTTCGCCAAGCAGATCGTCGACTTGGCCTCGCACCGGGCGGATTTCCACCACCGGGTCGATCAGGCCAGTGGGCCGAATGATCTGTTCCACCGCATGGCCGCCGCTCAACTCCATCTCGAATGCGCCCGGCGTGGCGGAGACACTGATCATCCGCGGTGCCAGCGACATGAATTCATCAAATCGCAACGGCCGGTTGTCGAGGGCCGACGGCAATCGGAAGCCGTACTCCACCAGCGTTTCCTTGCGCGCCTTGTCACCGTTGAACATGCCGCCAATCTGCGGCAGCGAGACGTGCGACTCGTCGACCACCACCAGGTAGTCCGCGGGGAAATAATCGAGCAAGCAGGCCGGCCGCTCACCGATCGCCCGCCCAGAGAGGTGACGCGAGTAATTCTCCACCCCAGCGCAGGTGCCGACTTCCATGAGCATTTCCAGATCGAACGTGGTACGCGATTCAATGCGCTGCGCCTCGAGCAGCTTCCCCGCCACGCGCAACTCGTGCAGCCGAACGCCCAGCTCCTCCCGAATCGACTTCATCGCCCGCTCGATCGTGGGCCGCTGCAACACGAAATGTTTGGCCGGATAGATGGCGCACTTGTCGAGCTGCGCGATGGAGTTGCCGCTGATTGGCTGGAAGCGCGTAATCCGCTCCACCTGGTCGCCCCAGAGCTCAATGCGGACGCCTTGCTCGTCATACGCCGGATAGATCTCGACGGTGTCGCCGCGCACCCGGAAATTCCCCGGCTCAAACGACGCATCATTGCGTTGATAATGAATGCCCACAAGATCGTTGAGGATGGCGTCGCGGCCGCGTTGTTCACCGACCACCACGGACAGCATCAGCTTCCGGTACGCCGCCGGATCGCCAAGACCGTAGATCGCGGACACCGTCGAGACAATCACCACGTCCTCGCGCTCCATCAGCGACGACGTCGCGCGAAGCCGTAAGGCCTCAAGGTCCTGATTGATCGACGCGTCTTTCTCGATGTACACATCGGTGGACGGCACGTACGCTTCGGGCTGGTAGTAGTCGTAGTACGACACGAAGTACTCGACGGCGTTGCCCGGAAGAAACTGCTTGAACTCGCCGTATAACTGCGCGGCGAGCGTCTTGTTGTGTGAGAGCACCAAGGTCGGCCGACGCCATTGCGCGATCGCGTGCGCCAGCGTCATGGTCTTGCCGCTGCCGGTCACACCCAGGAGCGTCTGATACTTGTCGCCGCGCGCGAGCCCTGCGGCCAGTTCCGCGATGGCGCGAGGCTGGTCACCGGCGGGGTTGAACGGTGCGCGTACTTCGAAGTCCGGCATGCCGCGCTACCGGACGCCGAGCTCGCGGAGGACCGCTCGATGCTCCGGACTCACCGGCATGCAGGAGAGTCGAGATATCCGCACCAACGCGAGTGTGGCAAGGCGTGGTTCCTTCTTGATCGTTGCGAGAGTGACTGGCCTCTTAAGGACGTGATGGGCCTCAACGTCCACCACAACCCGCCGGGGTTCATGGAGCTTGGGATCGGGATAGGCGCCGCGAATAATGTGCGCAATACCGACAATGGCCCGTTCCGAACCCGAGTGGTAAATGAGCGCCTCGTCACCAGTCGCCATCGCTCGCAGGTAGATCAGCGCCGCCGCGTTGGCCACCCCTTCCCAGACGGTCTGGCCGTCGCGGACAAGATCATCCCAGGAGTAGGTGGTGGGCTCGGTTTTCAGGAGCCAGGAATTCGCCATACCCGAAGATACACCGATAGCTACCGTTCGGCAGCTACTTCGCGGCGGTCCACCGTGGAGATGCCCTTCACCTTCCGGATGGTCCGCAGCACCTTGGCCAGGTGGGTGAGGTTGTCAACCTCGACGAAGATCATCCCGTGAACCGACCCGTCGCGTGAATTGAGGTCAGCACCCCGGATATTCGTGCCGGTCTGGGAGATCGCCTGCATCACATCCGCATACAAGCCACGACGATCTTCGCCGGTGACCTCGAGCCGCACGGCGTAGGTCTCACCGCTCTGCTCCTGCCAGTCGATCTCCACCCGACGACCACCATGGGCCAGCGTCAGCAGGTTGGGACAGTCGGCCCGATGAATCGAGATACCGCGACCCTGGGTGACGTAACCAACCACCTGATCGCCTGGGACCGGCTGGCAACATTGTGCATATCGCACCATGAGGCCATCGACGCCCTGAATCTTGATGCCCCGGCCGAGGCGCAGCCGGTTAATCACCCGGCCGAAGACCGTCGCAGGCTTCTCCTGCAGCGCGTCGGGCGGCAGCTCCGGGAAGAGCAGCTTCATCACCTGGCCTACCGCCAGATCGCCGCGGCCGACCGAAACTTCGAGCGCTTCCGCCGTGATCAGATTGAGCGCGAC
>JANYCP010000048.1 GCA_025360265.1 Gemmatimonadota bacterium | reverse complement strand
TTGATGGACGGAGCGGCCTAGCGGAGAGCGTGGGGCTTGGGACCTGGGACTACGAGCCCAGGACGAGATCTGCGAGAGTGCCTGGTGTGTCGAAGACATAGTCGGGCGCAACTTGCTCCAGGTGGGCGCGATCGAATGGGCCCCATGTGATGCCGGCGGTCCAGGCGCCTGCCGCCCTGCCGCAATGAATGTCGTGATGTGAATCACCCACAAAGAGACAGCTATCCACGCTCATGTCGAGCTGCTGGAGCGCGCGCTCCACGGGCTCGGGATGCGGCTTTGGGTTGATCACATCGTCGGCGCCCACGATCACTTCCATGGCATTACCGAGACCAACCAGCGTGAGTCCGCGTTGCGCGCCTGCGCGGAACTTGCTGGTGACCAGTCCGAGGCGAAGCCCTGCGGCCTTGATTCGCATGACCATGTCGACGGCGCCGTCGTACGCATGTACGCGCTCGTCGTGATGGGCGAGGTTGTACTCGCGATAGGTGGCGATCCAGGCTTCAACGACGTTGGGATCGTCAGTCATCTGACCAAAGACCGAGCGCAGCGGCGTGCCGATGCCGACGAGAATCTGCTCGCGGGTGCGCGGCGGGAGGTCGTGCACCTGATCGACGTAGTGGTAACTATCAACGATGAGGTCGACCGAGTCGATCAGTGTTCCGTCAAGATCGAAGAGAATGGTTTCGAATTGGGGCATTGGCTCAAACTACGACTGGATTTCAGCTGACGCCATGGCCGGCAAGATCGCCGCGATACACGTCGCACTGATCGCACCGGGAGCCGCTACATCCGGAACGTCGGCCCGGAGCAGTTCGCGATCACCGCCGTCGACCAGTCGGGCAACAATCAGCCGCATTCCAATTGTCGGTGACGCGGCGGCGAACCGAAGCAGTCGATCAAGGTGGTGCAGGCCCGGGCCATCGCGTCGAGAGGCCGCGAGTCGGGCAAGCCGATGAATCCTGTTAACGAGGATTCGCGACCCGCCATCGTGAGTGCTACAGCGCGAGATGGCGGTCCGCGCCGCTCCAGCGATGGCACACCCCAGGTCTCCAGTCACCGATTGCTCGATCGCGGAGACGCCGGTCCGGCCGTCACGTTCCAGCAGGATCGTGAACTCGCCGACATTGTTGGCGGCGGTTGCGCTCGCGGTGACGAGTGGTCCAGCCAGAACAGGCATCCCCGCAACGTCGTCGACTTCAAGTGCCTGCAGCCACCGATCCGCCAATCCGCGTTTCCGCTGCACGCGTGCCTGCGGAGCCAGCGCCGCCTCGATCGCCGGTCCCGGCAATCGCACCAGCACCTCTACATCGGCATGGTGCTGGCCAAGCCGCAACAACCGTCCCTCACGCTGCTCAAGCCGGGTGGCCGTCCAGGGGAGGTCGACGTGCACGATCCGTCCGGCCGCCTTCAGGTCCAATCCCTCGGCCGCGACGTCGGTCGCAATCAGGATCTCGGGAACCTGTTTGCGAGCCTGCCATGCACCGCGGTTTGGCCCGAATGCCGAAAGTAGCATCTCTCGCGGCATGCGGTGCGGACCGATTCCCGCCTCCGTGCCGGTAATCCACGCGGTGCCTTCGCCCAGCGTCATTCGGATTACACGGGCGGTGGCGCGATGCCTCGTGAAACAGATCGTCGGTCGCCGCCCGGTGCAATGGCTGATCAATTCGCCAATCCACAGCGCGTCATTCGGGATTGCCAACAACAACGCCTCGACACGGGGAATGTCGGCGAGCGGCAAATCACCCGGGTTGTCAGGGTTGGGGAGCAGCGACCAGAACACCATCTGCTCCAGAGACTCACCGGCAAAGCGGCGGAGCATTGCCCGTGACGCACCGCCGGCATCGCGAGCCTGCAACAGAAGTCCGCGATATCGTTGCAGCGTCCGATGGAACGCTGCGTCGCTCGACGCTGCGGCATCGAGCAACACGGAGGTGAGCAATCGCCGGATCGGGGCGCAGGTGCTCAGCGCCAGGTGATGGATCGCAGCGACGGCGCGCTCGCTGCGGTGAAGTTCGACTGTCGTCGGCTGGAGAAGCGTGATCCGCCGGTCGATGGTGGGGCATGCCCGTACCGGACTTCGAATCGCGATGCGTCGCAGTGCGCGTGGAGGCGAGGCCGCGAATTCCACGTCGCCGAGTCGGGGAATGCCATCAAGCGCGAGCGCATCCTCCGGAACGATCAGGCGCAACAGCGTGATCAGGTCGGCGAGTCGATTGACAATTGGTGTGGCGGTGAGCAGTAGTGTGCGCCTGCCCACGATCCATGGTGCAATCGTATGCGCTCGGCGAGTGGCAGGATCGCGAAAACGATGGGCTTCGTCGATAATGACCAGCGACGGACGGATCGATGGAAGCGAACCGCGGCTGGCGCGTTCGTGGGTCCAGAGGTGCAGTCGCACGCCTGCACGGGCAGCCGCGTCAGCCCATTGCGCGCGCAAGATTGCCGGTACGACGGCGAGTACCGGGCCGCGCTCGCACACCGCCACCGCAAGCGCGAGCCATGTCTTGCCGCTGCCTACTGCCTCCACCAGTAGCGCGCCGCGCCAACCGTGCAGTGTCGCCATGGTTCGTCGCCACGCGTCGTGTTGGTGCGAATGCAGGAACTCTGGTGGGCGCAGTGTGCTGCGCACTGGTCGACGGGCGGCCTCGATTGCCGCCATTGTTGCCGGGAGCGGGACGGATCTCGCGTGGCGTGCCGCGATCTGCGCTGGATGCGATACGCTGCGAAGCGCCTCAGCGACGATGCGTGGCCAGGTCGATGAGCGTTGCACGTTCGGTAGTGGTCAGACCGAGCATATCACTCACGCAGTCATCGAGTTCGGACTGGACATCGTGATCGATCGCGGCCCTGGAGAACGATGAGAGTGTAGTGTGGCCCAGTACTTCCCGCGGCAACGGCAGGCTGCCAATGGTACGTGCCGCGAATCGCGCGCAACCTCCTGCCGCCGGTTCCGCGCCAAGGCGCGCGAGGGCGCGAATCGGACTCGAGTTGAGCCAGGCGGTGAGCGACTCTGCTGCTTCCGCCGACTGCATTGCCGCGACATAGCAGCTGTTGAGCGGTACGGCATCCGTGTCATGCATCGTCGCTGCTTGCAGTTCGCGAGCGAGATCGCGCCATACTACGCGGTGCGGCGCCGTCGCGGCCCGAGTGCGAAAGAGCTGCCACCACGGTCCGGTGATCTGATCGGCGCGGCGATTGAGCAGGGCTTCGTGCTCGCTGAGATACGTGCGAACAGCGGCTGGCAGTGTCCGCCACGGGATGCCACGCGCGTCAGCTGCCCACAGAAGGGTCGCTGTGGAAGTCGTCAGAAACGGCCGAATGTCGCGACCGCGAACTGCTGGTCGGCTCCATTCGCGCAATTTACTCGGTGGGTTGAGGAATGCGACGTTCGCCCCGGTCTTCACGCCGAGCTGCGGGCGGACAAAATCTCCAAGCCTCGGGTGCGCCCGCCCGAGTCGTATGGCGATTACCTGCCCGTCAGGTGAACCGGTGGTCCACTCCGTGGCTTGTTGCCAGGAAGCCTGCGGTTGTGCGGCATCGTCATGGTGGAGCCCCAGGCGGATGACGTGTCCGTTCGGCGCTGATCGGCGCGAAGCGAGAATCGCCAGCGGATACGTCGTGGCATCAAATCCGGCGCGCGGGTCGTCGCCTAGATCGGCGACTCGGTGAATTGTCGAACGCTGCGCGAGCCCGGCACGGCAAGCCGAGGCGTACCCGGCGGTCGCCAGCTTCGATGGCACGAGCAGCGCCAGTGTCCCACCGGCGGCGAGCAATGAAAAACTCCGCTCAACGAATGCGACAGAGAGATCGGGAAGGTGCTGCCACCCCGCACCAGTGCCGCTACGCCACCAGCGGTACCGTGCGGCGAGGGCATCGCGTGTCACCGCTGGCAGGCGCTCGGCGCGCACCCAAGGCGGGTTGCCGACCACGAGATCAAATCCGCCACGGTCGAGTTGCGGTGCGAATGCCGCGCTCAGGGCAAATGGTGCCGCCGCTGCGTCACGAATGATCGCCCGACGTTCGGCCCGCAACTGTGCACGCTGGCGTCGCCGTTGCGCGATGTCACGACGAATGCCGGCATCGAGTCGAGGCCGGTCGCCAAACAACGTCGGCGCGCGCGCGGCAGCGAGGAGTTCGGCAACATCACGATCGATGACCGCTTCCTGCTCTCGCATTGCCCGCAGCATTGCGAGTCGTTCGACACGTCGCGCCTCGGCAATCGCGGCTCGCTTGGCGACGCCATGTGCACCGAGAATGGCGCGTTGCCGTAGCGCCACACGTCGAGCGCCGTCGCGATCGACGAGGATCGTTCCGAGTGGGTCGATCAGCGCGTCACCAGCGCGAATCTGTGCGTCGAGATTGGGCAGTGGTGGAATCTGTGCGGGAGCTCTTCCGCGCATCGAGCGCAACACTTCCAGCCAGAGGCGCAGTTCGCAGAGTCGCACTGCGCCTGGATGGCGATCGACGCCGAACAGCCGTCGCGTAACGAGATGACGAACGCGATTGCGGTCGCGGAGCCCGGGACCGTGCAACAGGTCGAGGGCTCCAACGAGAAAGGCGCCGGAGCCCACGGCCGGATCAAGCACTGTGACATCGAGCAGTGTTCTTCGTAGCGTAGCATCGGGATCTTCAAGCGCGTGCTCTAGGCGCTCTTCACTGACGCCAAGTTTCGGCGCCAGGTGGCACGCGACCGCCTCACGGAGCATCGCAGAGACAAGTGGCGGCGGCGTGAAGAACGCGCCTCGATCCTTGCGTTCCGCGGGATGCATGACGCCCTCGAAGACACGGCCCAGCAGTTCCGGATTGACTCGACCATCCTCGACGTCGGCATCGAGCGTCACGTCGACGCGGTCGACCAGTGCAGCGAACGCGTCGCGCCAGTAGTCCGCTGGTAATTGCATGCGATGCATCCGTTCGATGGCGTGCGGTTCGAACAAGCCGCCATTGAGAAATGGAATCACGCCGAACGCGCGGGCGAACCGCGAGCGATCGTCGTGCCGTCTATTGAGCGTCCCGAAGAAGAGCGGATGCAGCAGGTGCCGGGTCGGATCGCGGCGAGCACGGAGACAGCGATCAAACGCTTCGGCGAGAAATCGGGGATTGCCGTCGAGCCAGCCTTCCGATTCAACAAATCGCAGGAAGAGCAGCCTGGTGATCTGCGCCAGCGCCCACGCGTGCCGGTCGTCGCGCGATACGCGCGCAGGCAACTCCGTTACCGCGCGTTCGAGTAGCGCATGCAGGAGTCGGAATGTTTTTCGTCCTGCCGCATCGACGTCGAGTGCTTCGGCAAGCGCAATGGCGTGTTCGAGGGAGGTCGGCCGGGCGATGTGCGCCGCCCGGGCAAGGCGGCGGAGTGGTAGCGCCTGCACGTCGCCGGCAACTGTGACGGTCAGGTGCACTGGCAACACGGTTGCGGCGAAGTACCACCGACCGGTGGTTGCGTCGTTCGCCCCGATGACGCCGAGCCTGCCGTTCTTCGCCAGCCGCCTGGCCACCTCACGTATCTCCGCTGCCCGACCAGAAAGTGTCCAGAACGGAAGATCGCCGAGCGTGCCGATCTGGCGGCTGCCGCCGGTATCGTCGCCAGCGCCCGGCAGCGCAAACTGCTTGCCACCCAGGGTGGCGAGAAGGGGGCCCATGTCTGAGCAGTCCGGCTGTCTGGAAGGAGGGGAAGCCATGGTGGGAGACTCGCAGGAGCCCCTCTTATCTTATGCATCAAATGATTGGTTGTTGGTACCCAATTACGCGGAGCACCAGAGTGCGTAACACGATGCTTGGACTGCTCGTCCTGCTTCCGGCGGTGCTCGCGGCGCAGGGCACTCCGATGAAGATGGATCACGGTGCCATGCCGATGCCGGCACCGATCAGCCAGCATGTCCAGGATCAGATCGCGGCTGCGAAGAAGGCCGCCGCTGAACTCGATACGCCGGAGAAGGCGCGCGCAGCCGGCTACCGACCGCGCTTCGGCGATGTACCGTTGCAGGGCGAGCATTGGACCAATCCGGTGCTCGTGCTGAAGGGCACATTTGACATCGACCATCCACCGATGCTGATGTTCGCCCCGGTTGGCGGGGAGCAGAAGTTGCTCGGCGTCGCCTACGCGTACTCGGTCAGGACCGGCGATCCGATGCCCGATGGATTCGATGGCGCCGCCATGTGGCACGAGCATCCGGCGCTGTCACTGCCGGGTGCCAAGCTGGTGATGACGCATGTCTGGTTTGTTGATTCACCCAACGGCGTCTTCGCGCACGACAATCCGACGCTGGCCTTCATGGAGCGCGGTATTGGCTATCCACCGGCTGGCTGGCTCGATGCATCGACGACACGCAAGCTCGCGCTCACACTGCAGCTGGCGCAGCGCCCGTCGGCCGGCGCGAGTCGCGCGATCAGCGGACCGCGCAACGATTCATTGGTCGCGGTGTTTGCCCATCAGCGCGATGAAGTGGATGCGATGGTGCCGCAGCTCGAAGCGGCCCGCAAGGCGGGAAACCGCGCTGCGTATCAGGCGGTCGCGGTGAAGATCGGCGGGCGCGCCGACGAAATCATGGCCACGGTGAAGCAGGTGCCAACGGATCCTGCAGCTCGTGCGTTGTTGTCCAAGCTGATCGACGAAGCGCTCGGCGATCACGACCATCACTAGCGCTTGCCGGCGAGAGGTTGCAGTTCCGCAGTGAGTGCATCGAGCTGCTTACCGAATTCCTCGCCGCTGGCACCGGTGAGTTGCTGTGATTCGCCGTCGGTCATCAGCAACGACGCCACCAGCGCATCGGTGTAGCCCACGACCGCCGTCGCAATGCCGCTGTCGACGATATCGTTGAGCCGCAGGAAGAGTGCGACCGCGCGCCGCGGCCGCATTTCCGCCACCGTGGTGCCGATGTACTTGATCAGCAGGACGCGGAGTTGCTGAATTTCCTCAACGACTTCGCCGGCGGCGAGGCCGCGGGCGGCTGCGGTGCGGCCATAATGTTCGAGAACATGTTTCCAGATGATCCGGGCTTCGCGCTTGAGCGGCCCGAGCATTTCAATCATTGTTTCGATGATGAGATGGAACTGTCGTTCCACCATTGCGCGGGGAATATTGCGGGATCCCGGTCGGTCAGCGAGCCAATCGGCCCATTCGGCCACCATGGCATCGCGCGCATCGAGCGTCGCCTTGGCGGCCGCCAACTGAGTCCGGTGCGACGAGCTCAATGCCATCTCCTCTGCAGAGTCAACGAATCGTAATCGGAGCACGAATGAGTCCCAAGCCGATTTTGCCACCTCGCCTTCGGCGCGACGCTCGCGTGGCACTCATCTCGCCATCTGGTCCGTCGCTCGAACGCGATCACCTGGCCCGCGGGGCCGAACTCTGTCGCGCGCTTGGGTACGAACCAGTACTGATGCCCAACGCCGGCGTGGTGCACGGTTACCTGGCCGGTACCGATGACGAACGCCTCTCCGACCTCAATAGCGCACTCACCGATCCTGCGATTGACGCCGTCTGGTGTCTTCGCGGCGGGAACGGATTGAACCGCATTGTCGATCGCGTCGACTTTGCTGGCTTCGCCTCGCATCCCAAGCCGGTCATTGGATATTCCGACGTCACGGTGTTGCTCCTCGCGCTCACTACGCAAACCAGTGTCGTCACGTTCCACGCACCGATGGCGCGTTTTGCCCTGCCGGAGTTTTCGCAGCGCCACTTCACCCGGGTGCTAGGCGACACGACGGCACCCGGGCGCCTCGGCCGCGTTGCCGCCAAGCCCGGTGTTCTCATTCCGGAACGCGGTCGCATCGTGACCGTCGTTCCGGGTCGCGCCACCGGACGGCTCGTTGGCGGCAACCTCACGCTGCTTCAGGCCCTGATTGGCACGCCGTACTTTCCAGATCTCAACGGTGCAATTCTCTTTCTCGAAGATATTGGCGAGGATCTCTACCGCATCGATCGGATGCTTGGCCACCTGCGACTCGCCGGTGCGCTGGACAAACTTGCCGGCGTTGCCATTGGTCACTTCTCCCGGATGCGACACACGACGTTCGAGGGCGGTTTCGGCCTTGACGAAGTGCTCCGCAATTACTTCGCGCCCGGTAACATTCCGGTCGCCCACGGGTTTCCGATTGGTCACGTGCAGGAGCAATGGACGCTGCCGATTGGTGTGATGGCCGAGCTGGATGCGAGCAACGGGGAGCTTTCGCTGCTGGAAGGCGCGGTGCGTTGATGGCTACTCCAACGTTGTCGCGTCAAACGCTTGACGGTGCGCTCGGCGAGATCCTGGTGGACGTGCGCTCGGCTGCTCGCGGCACCGCGCAGCCGGCCGTGCTGATCATGCACGGATTCAAGGGATTCAAGGACTATGCCTTCCTGCCGCAGATCGCCGAGCGCTTGGCGCGAGCCGGGTTCACGGCGATCACCTTTTCGGTCAGTGGCTCCGGCGTCGATGAGCACAGCCAGTTCACCAGTCCGGAACGCTTTGCGAAGAACACGTACACGCGTGAGATGGGAGACATCGGTGTGGTGTTGCGTGCGCTCCAACGTGGT
>JANYCP010000316.1 GCA_025360265.1 Gemmatimonadota bacterium | reverse complement strand
CGATCGATCCGCTTGCCGAGACTCTCCGCCCAGAGCTGGCGATACCACTCGGCGAATTCCTTCAGGCGATCGCTGTAAGGCATCACCACGTGCACATTGGCGGCGCGCGATGCCTGTGCCTGCCACTGCCACGCGGCGTAGCGGGCAGCGGCGTTGTTGGCGAAATCCGTTGCGTCTGCCGCGCGCACTGCGGCCTCAGCACCAGCAATCAGTGCAACAACGTCCATGTCGAGCACAGCGGCAGGCACAAGCCCCACCGCGGTCAGGACCGAGAAGCGGCCGCCGACTTCCGGTGGCACGTCAAAGGCCGCGATTCCTTCTGCGTTGGCGATCGCGCGTAGCGCGCCTTTCACCGGATCGGTAGTGATGACCAGGTGCCCGCGTGCTGCGACCTCTCCCACTGCGGCATCGAGCCATTGGCGCACGATGAGATACTGCGCCAGCGTCTCGGCGGTGCCACCCGATTTCGAAATGACATTGACCAGTGTGCGGCGCGGATCCAGGCGCGCGAGTTCCTGGGACACGGTGACCGGATCGACATTCTCCAGCACGGTGAGCGTCGGCACGCCATTGCGTTCGGTGGCGGTGCGTTCATTCCATGACCGTGGCTTGAGGGCGTTGAGCAGCGCCTTGGGCCCGAGCGCGGAACCGCCAATTCCCAGGACAACGAGGTGATCGAACTCGCCGCGAATGGAATCGCGCCACGCCGTGAGTCGCGAGAGAAGTTCCGGCTGCTGGCCGAGCTTGAGGAAACCGTACTCCCCGTTGGCAGTGTGTCGCGCCACTTCGCTCCTGACGTCGGCGAAGCGCGCGGCGATCGAGGCGCGGAGGCCAGGGTCGAGGCCGTGTACCTGATCGAGCTTGTCACGAAACATCAACGTGTCGTCGTAGCGCATGGTCATGCAGGAATCTCCACAGTGAGTCCGTCGTACCCCGGCTCAATGCCGGCTGGCAACTGCGCCAGCAAGTCGCGATGTCCGGTTTCGTGTGTCAGGTGGGTCAGGATGGTTCGTTCCGCTCCGATGGCGCGGCCGGCGGCGATCGCCTCGTCGATCGATTGATGAGTTGGATGCGGGCGCCACCAGAGGGCGCTGAGCACCAGCACCTTGACGCCCTGCAGCAACGCCAGCGCTTCGCCGGCGACCTGCTTCACATCGGTCACATACGCCATTGCACCGAACCGGTAGCCGTACACCGTCATCGGTCCGTGCTCGAACGAGATTGGCAGCACATCCATGCCGGCAATGCGCGCTGGCACGTTCGGGGGGAGTGGGTTGAGTGTCAGCTTTGGCTTGGACGTGCCCTTGAGTGGCACGACGCCATCATCGAAGATGTAGCGGAACGAGCGATTGAGATGTTCAATGGTGCTCGCCGGTCCATAGAGCGGCAACGCGTCACTCCGCAGTAACGAGAATGAGCGCAGGTCGTCGATGCCGTGCACATGGTCGGCGTGTTCATGGGTGTACAACACGGCATCAATACGTTCGACGCCGGCGCGCAGAACCTGCAGTCGCAATTCTGGCGGCGTATCGATGAGCAGGTTGGCATGCTCCGTCGCGACGAGCGCACTCGTGCGCATGCGCTGGTCGCGCGGATCGGTGGAGCGGCAGACAGTGCATCCGCACCCGATCTGGGGAACTCCCATCGAAGTCCCCGTCCCGAGCAGGGTGAGGCGCATTCCCTAAAGTGTCTCGACCTTGAGCAGGTTGGTAGTGCCCGGGATGTCGAATGGTACGCCGCAGGTCACCACGACCCGCGAGCCCTCCTTGGCCAGCCCACGACTCAGGATGTCGGCGCGGGCAATCGCCCACATCGGATCGTAGTGCTTCAGGTGCGGCATCAGCACCGGCACCACGCCCCAGGCGAGGTTGAGCTGCCGGAAGGTCTCCGGTTCGGCGGTGAGGGCCAGGATCGGCACCTTGGGACGGTAGGAAGACACCGTTCTTGCCGTGAAGCCGCTGGAGGTGAAGCAGACGATCGCCTCGGCGCCCAGCAGGTCGGCAGCGGCGGCAACAGCGACAGCAATGGCGTCCTCGGTGGGTGTCTCACCCTTTCTGGTGCGTGCCAGGTGCGGCGTCGGGATCTGCCAGCCGCGACGTTCGCCCTCGCCACCGGGACGATGCCCGTGCGTTTCCACTTCGCGGGCGATCCGGTCCATCGCCATCACCGCTTCGAGGGCATACTGACCCACTGCAGTTTCGGCGGAGAGCATGACTGCGTCGGTGCCGTCGAGGATTGCGTTGGCCACGTCGGACACTTCGGCGCGCGTAGGACGCGGATTGGTGATCATCGA
>JANYCP010000273.1 GCA_025360265.1 Gemmatimonadota bacterium | reverse complement strand
AGCGCGAGTGCGTCGGTTGAGGCGGCACGGGCGCGCTATCGCGAAGGAGTTGGCTCACTGCTGGAATTGCTCACGGCCGAGAACGCACTCGCCACCGCGCGTGCGCAGCGCATCGTGTCGCGCGTGCAGTGGCATACATCGCTGGTGCAACTCGCTCACGATGCCGGAATGCTGCAACCGGGCGGCGGCGCATCGCTTCGCCTCGCCCCGACTTCAGGTGGGAATTGATGATGACACAACGCCTCGTCCTGCGCGCAGCGGACACTACGCACCTCGTCCTGAGCCGCAGGCAAGGGACCCCAAGTCTCCGATCCACACCGAGGCCTGGAGGTCCCGCGCTGCGCGCAGGACGAAGGGTTGCCTGTCTACTCCTCTTGTTCGCCTGCAGCAAGCCCACTGCTCCACCAGCCGCCACGGTCCCGGTGAGCCTCACGGCAGTGCGTCGCGCTGATGTTCCGCTCGCGATACGCGCCACCGGCACCGTGGAGCCGATTCGCAGTGCGATCGTGCAGGCGCAGGTCAGCGGACAGCTCGCACACGTGCGCTTCCGTGAAGGCGACAACGTTGAAGCCGGCCAGATTCTTTTCGAAATCGACCCGCGCCCCTTCGAGGCAGCGCTCACGCTGGCGCGTGGTCCGCTGTCGCGCGACCAGTCGCAATACGACAACGCCAATCGCGACTTGCAGCGTTACCAGGCGCTCGCCGCAAAGGAATTCGTCACGCAGCAACAGCTCGATCAGGCGCGGTCCGCCGTCAATTCGCTGGTTGGACTGCTGCGTAGCGACAGTGCCGCCGTCGAACAGGCGCGGCTGAATCTGCAGTACGCCACCATTCGCGCGCCGGTGAGTGGCCGCGCCGGTTCACTCCTCGTCAAGGAGGGAAACCAGGTGCGCGGCGGCGCCGGTCAGACCCTCGTGGTGATCAACCAGATCTCGCCGATCCTGGTGCGCTTTCCAGTGGCATCGGCGTACTTCGATGCCGTGCGGCGCCGTGCCGACAAGGCGCTCGAGGTGCAGGCCGCACCGATCGGCGACTCGGCGCACGTGCAGACCGGCACGCTCGTCTTCCTCGACAACGCCGTCGATTCGCTCACCGGCACGGTGGCGCTCAAGGCCAACTTTGCCAACGGTGATCGCACACTATGGCCCGGCGCACTCGTCGCCGTCTCGCTGCAACTCGACGTCGAGAAGAACGTGCTCGTTGTGCCGTCGTCTGCGGTGCAAGGCGGACAGTCGGGCAACGTGGTGTGGATCGTCGACTCCGCGAAAAAAGCGCACGTCGTGAAGGTCACCGTGGTGAGAAGCACCGACTCGCTCGCGGTACTGAGCGGCGGAGTCGAGCCGGGACAGCGCGTCGTGATTGACGGGCAACTCCGCCTCACCGAAGGCGTCGCCGTCTCGATTCGTGGCGAAGGGGCCGCCGCCGGCCCGGACAGTGGTGGCAGCCGCGGCGGCGGAAAGGCGAAGCAACCGTGAACATCTCGGCACCATGGATCGCCCGGCCGGTGATGACCACGCTGGTAATGGGTGGCATCCTGGTGTTCGGTGTCACCTCCTATCGCAAGTTGCCGGTCGCCGACCTCCCCACTGTCGACTACCCGACGATATCGGTCAACGCGAATTTGTCGGGCGCGAGCCCCGAGACAATGGCCGCTTCCGTGGCCACGCCGCTGGAGAAGCAGTTCTCCACGATTGCAGGTCTCGACGCGATCACGTCGTCGAGTGGACAGGGCTCCACCAGTATTACGCTGCAATTCGGGCTCGATCGCAACGTCGACGCTGCCGCCGCCGATGTGCAGGCTGCCATCGCGCAGACCCAACGATCACTGCCGCGCGACCTGCTGCCGCCATCGTACCGCAAAGCCGATCCGTCTTCCCAGCCGATCGTGATGTTCGCCCTGACATCGTCGACCCTGTCGCTTTCGGCAATTGACGAATTCGCCGAGACGTCGATCTCGCAGCAGCTCTCGACCATCGCCGGCGTGGCACAAGTGCAGGTCTATGGCGCGCAGAAGTACGCCGTTCGCATCCAGCTCGACCCGCAGGCGCTCGCCGCACGCAAGATCGGTATCGACGACATCGTCAACGCCATCAATAACGGCAACGTCAATCTGCCCACTGGAATTCTCTGGGGCACGGACAAGGCGTTCGCCGTCGAAGCCGACGGACAGCTGCACAACGCCGCCGCGTTTCGTCCGCTCGTCGTCAACTGGCACGACGGCAACGCGACCCGCCTCGGCGATCTCGGCCGAGTCGTCGACAGCGTGCAGGACACCAAGGCGGCGGCATGGTTCAACAGCACGCGCGGCATCGTGCTCGGCATCCAGCGGCAACCGGGCACCAACACCGTCGATGTCGCGCGCGCGGTACGCGCCGAGATGGCGCGGCTGCAGACCCAGCTGCCGGCCTCGCTCAAGGTGAGCCTGCTGTATGATCGATCGGAATCGATCGACCAATCGGTGAATGACGTGAAGTTCACGCTCTATCTCACGCTCTTCCTCGTCGTCCTCGTCATCTTCCTGTTCCTGCGCAATGTCTCGGCGACAATCATCCCTTCACTGGCGTTGCCACTGTCGCTCATCGGCACCTTCGCCGTGATGTATCTCCTGGGCTACTCGCTCGACAACCTCTCGCTCATGGCGCTCACGCTGTCGGTCGGCTTCGTGGTGGACGACGCCATCGTGATGCTCGAAAACATCGTGCGTCACACGGAAATGGGCGAGGACCCGCGCACGGCGGCCGTGAAGGGATCGGCCGAGATCGGCTTCACCATTCTCTCGATGACGCTTTCGCTCGTGGCCGTGTTCATCCCGGTGCTCTTCCTCGGCGGACTCATCGGCCGGCTCTTTCATGAGTTTGCCGTGACGATTGGCGTGGCGATCCTGATGTCGGCACTCGTATCACTTACGCTCACGCCGATGCTGTGCAGCCGCTTCCTCCGGGCGGGACACGCCGAAGAAGGCACTGGCGTGCTGGCCCGGGTTTTTGGCGTCACCGAGCGCATCTACGAGCGCATCGTGCATCGCTACGACCGCTCGCTACAGTGGGTCATGGCGCACTCGCGCCTCACCTTCGCCTTCTCGTTCGTCATTCTCGCGGCCACAGTCCTGATGGCGCGCGCGGTGCCGAAAGGATTCATCCCGTCGGAAGACACTGGCTCGCTGCGTGTCACCACCGAGACGGTCGAGGGCACGTCGTTCGACGGGATGTACCGCCATCAGATGATGGCGATGAACGTGATCGCGAAGGACTCCAACGTTGCCGGATTCATGTCCTCGGTTGGTGCAGGCGGCGGCGGATCGGCCAATCAGGGGCGGTTCAACCTCCGGCTTACCGATCGCAAGGATCGCAAGATGTCGGCCGACGAAATCTCGCGATCGCTCGGTCGCAAGCTGAGCCAGATCCCGGGCATTCGCGCGTTTGTGCAGAATCCACCGCCGATCAGCATTGGCGGCCGCATGTCGAAGAGCCTCTATCAGTACACGCTGCAAGGCGCCGACATCGAAACGCTGTATCGTACCGCACAAGCCATGCAGGTCAGGCTCGGCGACTTGCCGCAGTTGCGTGATGTCACCAGCGACCTGCAGATCAAGAACCCACAGGTACAGGTCAGTATCGATCGCGACCGCGCCTCGGCCGTTGGCGTAACGATGTCGCAGGTGCAGAGTGCGCTGTACAATGCATACGGCGCGCGCCAAGTCTCCACCATCTATACCGACAACAACCAGTACCAGGTATTGATGGAGTTGCTGCCGCAGTACCAACGCGACCTCGGCGCCATGTCGCTGCTGTCGGTGCGTGGAACGAACGGACAACTGGTGCCGCTCACGGCACTCGCCCAGGTGAAGGAAGCGGTCGGTCCGCTCACGGTGAATCACTCAGGTCAGCTCCCCGCCGTCACGATCTCCTTCAACGTGGCGCCGGGAGTCTCGATCGGTGAAGCGGTCACCGCCGTGAACACGGTCGCCAACAGTGCGTTACCGCCGACAATATCCGCGGCGTTTGCCGGCACCGCCCAGGCATTCCAGGATGCGCAGCAGGGCCTCACGATCCTGCTGATTCTCGCCATCATTGTCATCTATATCGTGCTCGGCATCCTGTATGAGAGCTTTATTCATCCGTTGACGATCTTCTCCGGGCTGCCGTTCGCCGGATTCGGAGCGTTGCTCGCCCTCCTCGTTTTTCACATGGAACTCAGCGTTTACGCCTTCGTCGGCATCATCATGCTCATCGGTCTGGTCAAGAAGAACGCCATCATGATGATCGACTTCGCGGTCGAAGCTGA
>JANYCP010000233.1 GCA_025360265.1 Gemmatimonadota bacterium | reverse complement strand
AGTGGCTCGCCGATCCTGTTCATGGATATTCCGTCAGCCGAGGTCACCAAATACGCGGCGAATGCCATGCTTGCGACGCGCATCTCCTTCATGAACCAGATTGCCGATCTGTGCGAACGCGTCGGCGCTGATGTGTTCTCGGTGCGCAAGGGAATCGGCAGCGACTCACGCATCGGTCCGGCGTTTCTCTTCCCGGGTCCCGGATACGGTGGCTCCTGTTTTCCGAAGGACGTGAAGGCGCTGGTGCACACGGCCCGCAGCGTCGGGATGTCGCCGGAACTGTTCGATGCCGTCGAGGCCGTGAACGATCGACAGAAGCAGGTGATGTTCACCAAGCTGAAGGCGCTGGTGGGCGACCTGCGGGGCAAGGCAATCGCCGTGTGGGGACTGGCGTTCAAGGCCGGCACCGATGACATGCGGGAGAGTCCGGCGGTGACGCTGGTCGATGCGCTCCTCGCCGCTGGCGCCACGGTCCGGGTCCACGATCCGGAAGCGATGAGTGTCGCGCGATCGATCTGGGGCGATCGTGTCAGCTACGCGGTCGATCCGCACGTTGCCGTTGATGGCGCCGATGCGTTGTGTGTCGTTACCGAGTGGCTGGTGTATCGGACGCCGGATTTTGAACGAATCAAGTCGTTGTTGCGCACGCCGATCATCGTCGACGGACGCAACCTCTATGATCCAGCGCGCCTGACCAAGCTCGGGTTTCGCTATGTCGGCATCGGCAGGCGAACGGTGTCTTCGTAATGCGCGTCGCGATCACGGGCGCCGCCGGATTCGTCGGCTCGCACCTGACGGATCGATTCCTTGCCGACGGGCACCAGGTGATCGGCCTCGACAACTTCATCACGGGACAGGCCGAAAACCTGGCCCACCTGGCTGGCAACCCAAAGTTCCGTTTTGTGCAACGGGATGTGAGCGACCCGTTCACGGTGGATGGTGCACTCGATGGAGTGCTGCACTTCGCATCACCGGCGAGTCCTCCCGACTACCAGAAATTCCCGCTCGAGACGCTCAAGGTCGGGGCCCAAGGCACTGCCAACGGGCTCGAACTGGCACGGTCACGCGGCGCGAAGTTCTTCCTTGCATCGACGTCCGAGGTCTACGGCGATCCGACGGTGCACCCGCAGCCCGAGACCTACTGGGGCTACGTGAACTCGGTGGGCGAACGCAGCATGTACGACGAAGCCAAGCGCTTCGCCGAAGCGACCACGATGGCCTACCACCGCAGCTACGGCGTAGACACCCGGATCGTGCGCATCTTTAACACTTATGGTCCACGGATGCGGCCGCGCGACGGGCGGGTCGTCTCAAACTTCATCGTTCAGGCGTTAATGGGTGAGCCGCTCACCGTGTACGGCCATGGTCGGCAGACGCGCTCGTTCTGTTATGTGTCCGATCTGGTGGAGGGGATCTACCGGCTGTTCCATAGCGACCGGAGTGATCCCACCAACGTCGGGAATCCGGGTGAATTCACGATGCTGGAACTCGCGGCGCTGGTCCTCGAGTTGACCGGCTCGAAATCCGCGCTGGAACATCGCCCGATGCCCGCAGACGATCCGAAGCAACGCAAGCCGGACATCACGGTTGCGAAGTCGGTGCTCCACTGGGAACCGAGTGTGCCGCTGCGTGATGGGCTCGTCCGGACCATTGAATACTTCCGCAAGGTGGTCGCTGGTGGATGTTAGCACCCGAGGTATCGTCGACGTTGCGCGTGAGCGCTTTGCGAACCGGGACTACTACGGCGCACTGCTGGCCCTGGGTGACATCAGCGGCTCGGGCCGCGCGTATGCCGACATTCATCACCTTCGCGGTCTTTGCTTCTCACTACTCGACCGGCCCGACGAAGCACTGCAAGAATTCGATCGCGCGCTGGCGCTCAATCCGAGATATCTCGAGGCGTTGCTGCATCGCGGCCTGGTGCTCAATCAACTGGGACGCGCCCCGGAAGCTGCAGCAGCGTTCGCCGCCGCCGCGTTGGCGGAAGGCCCGCCGGTAGCCGGGTTCAGCGCGCCGATCGCTGCGAGATTGGCAAATGAGCATGCCCGCCTGGCGGATCTTTATGCCGAGGCCGGCGGGCGCGACGCCGCGGTGCTTGAATGTCGCCGGGCCGTGCAGCTTGGGCCGAACTTCCACGACCTGCGTTTGCGCTTGGCCCGACTTCTCCTTGAGGCTGGCAATCCGCTTCAGGCGCGCGAAGAACTCGAAGTCATTCTCGCGGCCCGCCCTGAGTGGGTCGAAGCGCGAGTTCAACTTGGCATGGCGCGGTATCTCGCCGGCGACACGGCGGGGGCGCGGGATACCTGGCGTGCGTGTCGCGAGGCCCGCCCGGACCTGGAGCGGGTCGCGGCCTATCTGGCCATGGCGGAGCGCATACCCGAGTGAGAATCGGTGCCGGGCTGCTGCTGCTCGTTGCCGGATGCGGCTCGGGCAGTCCCGACAGGGAACGGGCCGGCGATGTCGCTTGGCATACCGGGCGATGGGCCGACGCCATGGTAGACTATCGCGCGGCCGGCGATGCGCCTCGGCTCACCGCGAAGCTGGCTGATGCCGCGCTGCAGGCCGGCGCCTTGGCCGAGTCGGCGGCGGCGTGGACCAAGCTGGGCAGCGATGACCCGCAGCGGACGGGTGAAGCGGCTGCCGGCCTTGCGCGATTGGCCGACCTGGCGGAGCGCGATGGCAAGCCGGGAGCGCTTGTGGCTGCAGTGCTGGGGATTCGTCGCGTTGCACCAAGCTGGCCAGCGGGACGGTTGGCGGGCCGGCTCGGACCAATTGCGGGCATGACGGCACCGGACATCGCGGTGTTCGTTCCGGCGCTGCTCGCTGCGACGGCGGACCGGGCCGCGGCGGACCCGCTCCTCTTTTCGCTGGCTTTGGCGCATCGCGCGCGCGGTGCCTGCGACGCTGCCGTCCCGGTGCTGGAAGGGGTCCTCCGCCGGACGGTCAACTCGCCCCTCCGCGATTCCGTCGTGACCACACTGGGCTGGTGCGAGCTTGGTCTCGGCCTGGCGGCGCTGCAAGCTGAGCGGTCAGGCGACGCGGAGCGCTGGCTCGACCGCGCGGCGACCCGCGATCCCCTGGGGGCGGTCGGAAGACGGGCGCTCGTGGGGTTCGGCGACGCCCGGGCACGCCAGGGCGACAGCACCGCGGCGAAAGTCGCGTGGCGAACGGTCGCCGCGGCGGGGGCCGTCCCAGATACATTGACCCAGTTGGCGCTGCTGCGCCTGGCACAGATTGCACCAGTCTTGAGCAGCGACACGACCCCACTTCACCCGGTACGGCCGTAATGCGCTTTGTGAAATTGTTGGGCTTCTTTGGGGCTGCATTCGTCCTGGCGGGTTGCCACCACAAGGCACCGGCCAAGGTGTCGCTCACTCCGTTTTCGGCGACGCCGAAGATGATTGACTCGATGTGGAACCGGGCTCTCGATCTGTATGCCCGCCGCAAATGGGAAGAGGCGGCCACGACGTTCGATCGCGTCGAGCTCGAATTGGCGCCAAGTGATCGGCGCGTGCTGCTCGGTCGGCTGTACCTTGGCGAGCTGTACGTGCACTCAGGGAGCTACCTGCAGGGTGTCCGGGAATTCCGTCGTCTCGTCGATGAGTTTCCCGCAGATTCCCTCGCTCCCGAAGCGCTGCTTGGTGCGGCCAACGCCTACCGCGCCCTGTGGCGAGCCCCCGATCTCGACCCGACGTACGGCATCACCGCGCAGTCGGTCTACGCGGAGCTGTTGTCGCGGTATCCAACGGCGCCGGCGGCAGAGAAGGCCAAGGTGCAGGTCGACGGGCTCAACGATTGGTTTGCCCGCAAGGCCTACAAGGACGCGACGTATTACGTCAAGTACAAAGCGTACGAATCGGCGATCATGTACCTCAAGGCGCTGGTCGTGGATTATCCCCGCGCGCCGATTGTGCCGACTGCGCTCTCCGACCTGATTCAGGTGTACCGCAAGCTTGGATACGCGGAAGACATCAAGGACAAGTGCGCGTACATGCGGCGCGACTGGTCGGCGACGCCCCAATTCGCCA
>JANYCP010000015.1 GCA_025360265.1 Gemmatimonadota bacterium | reverse complement strand
CGACGGCGCGGGAGCGATCTGCGGAATGCGCGGCACCGATGCGCATGGCGAACCGTTCGCCATCAACGCGCGCGTCGTTGTCGGCGCCGATGGTATTGGCAGCATGGTGGCGCGGCGCGCCGGATTGCATCGCCGCGGCCGTTTGCGTCGTGTCGCGTTCGTCGCGCATGTCGCGGGGGTGGAAGGGCTTTCGTCGACGACGGAGTTGCACGTTGGACGCAATGGATACGTCGGGATCAACGCACTGGGTGGCGGTGTTGGAAATATTGCGGTCGTTGTTCCGGCAGAGACTGCGGCAGAGGCGAGAGGTGACGCAACAGGCTTTTTCTGGAAGCAGCTTGCGAGCTTCCCTGCGGTGCGCGACCGCGTCTGCCTGCATCCCCTGGTTCGCGAGGTCCTCGTCACCGGCCCCTTCGACGCCATGTCGCGTCGCAGCACCATCGACGGTGCGTTGCTTGTTGGCGATGCCGCAGATTTTTTCGACCCGTTCACCGGCGAAGGAATCTGCAGTGCACTGCGTGGCGCCGCGCTCGCGGCGGACGCACTTGATGAAGCGCTGCAATGCAGCGGACCCATCACGGCGCACCGCTTGCGCGGCTATCGCGCCGCGCGTCGTCGCGCCTTTCTCGGCAAGTGGGTCGTGGAGCGGATGATCGGCTACGGCATGCTGGCGCCGGCGCTGTTCGATCGCGCGATCGAACGACTCGACCGACGGAGCATGGCAGATACGTTGATCGGCGTGACGGGGCATTTCGTCTCGCCGTGGCGGGTGGTCAATCCGGTCTTTCTGGCGCGGATGATCGCATGAGTCGGTCATGTCATCCTGAGCGGAGCGCGGCGGAGCCGCGCGCAGTCGAAGGACCTCGGTCGGTCGCGCAATGCCGAGGTCCTTCGACTGCGCAAGCGCTTCACGCTTGCTCCGCTCAGGATGACAATCTTGCGTTTCGGATCGGCGCCGCGTGACCTCCGACCATTTCCGTGCGCTCTGCGGCCACTTTACTACCGGCGTCACGATCATCACGGCGCTCGACGCCAATGGGAATCCGTGCGGCATGACGGCCAACTCGTTTGCGTCGGTATCGCTCAATCCGCCGCTGATCTCGGTCGCGGTGGACCATGCCGCCACGATCTATCCGGTAATGCGCGCCGGTTCTCGCTTCACCGTGAACATTCTCGACGCGCACCAGGAATCACTGTCGCGACGTTTTGCTGAAGGACTCGATGATCGATTCGACGGCGTGGCGTGGCAACGAGTCAACGACCAGGTGATCATCAGCGGGACGCTGGCATTTCTGTGCTGTGACAAGTGGGCCGAGATTCCCGCCGGCGATCACACGATTTTTGTCGGGCAGGTGATCTCCGGCGATGCGAACGAACACGGGAAACCGCTGGTGCACCACCGGGGCACCTATGGAGTCGAAGATTGACGGGGAGAGACGAGAGACCAGAGACGAGAGACGAGAACGGCCCTGGTGTAGCGATTGTTGCTGAGACGGTGGCTCCCTCGTCTCTCGTCTCTCGTCTCTCGTCTCTCCCGTCTGTTCGGTTGTCTTCCGTCGGCGCGGAGCTCCTTGATGATCCCACCACCGATCCCGCGCTGGTGCGTCGCATGCTCGCTGATATCGCCCGCTGCAATCGCTGGCTCGGCGGGACACTGACGGTTCGCATCGGCTTGGCGCGACTACTCGATGCGTCAGACCGCGGACACTCGCTCACCTTGTTCGATGTCGGTACCGGTGCGGCCGACTTGCCGCGCGCCGCAGCACGGTGGTCGGCGCACCGCGGGGTGTCGCTCCGCGCCGTGGCGCTCGAGCGGATCCCGGCCGCCGCCGCCGTGGCCCGCGAGCATGGCGTTCCGGTTGTGCTCGCGTGCGCCGGCGCGATGCCCTTGCGAGCAAAGAGCGTCGACATCGTGCTGGTCAGCCAGGTGGCGCACCACCTCGACCGCGACAGCACCGTACGGCTCTTTGCGGCGTGCACCCAGCTCGCCCGGCGCGGCGTGATCGTCGCCGATCTGCATCGCCGCTGGTTTGCCGCCCCGGCGTTTCGCGCCGCCGGCGCGTTGCTTGGCCTGCACGCCATGACGATCGCCGACGGCGTGACGTCAGTGCGTCGAGGGTATACCGTGACTGAGTTGCGTGCGTTGTGTGTGGCTGCTGGTGCACCGAACGTCAGTGTGACCGCGAGCCTGGGCGCGCGGATAGTGGCGTCGTGGCGAACTGACGTATGAATGATGTCGCGCGCACCCTCGTCCTGAGCCAACGGCGAGGGACCTCCAGGCTCCGTTGCAAGGAGAAGTGCGGAAGGCAAAGACTGGGGGCCCCTCGCTGCGCTCAGGGCGAGG
>JANYCP010000013.1 GCA_025360265.1 Gemmatimonadota bacterium | reverse complement strand
TCGCGCAAGAAGTATTTCGGTTTCGGCTTCGATTCGATGCCGATCAACGGCCGCGTATGGTACCCCAAGGGTGATGGCCCGTTTCCGCTCGTGCTGATCGTGCACGGCAATCACGACATGAAGAAGTTTTCCGATCCCGGCTATGCCTATCTCGGCGAGCTCTTCGCCAGCCGCGGCTTCATCACGGTCTCCGTGGACGAAAATTTCCTGAACGGAAACATCCGCAACGAAAACGACGCGCGCGGCTGGATGCTGCTCCAGCACCTGCGTGCCTGGCGCGGGTTCAACGACTCCACCTCAAGCCCGTTGTACCACAAGGTCGACATGGGGCGCATCACGCTGATGGGCCATTCGCGCGGCGGGGAAGCGGTGGCGGTGGCAGCCGCATTTAACACGCTGGCGTACTACCCCGACGACGCCAACGTCAAATTCGATTTTCACTTCGGCATTCGCAGCATCGTCGCGATTGCGCCGGTGGATGGTCAGTATCAGCCCGCCAGCCGACCGACGCCGCTGGAGAATGTCAGTTATCTCGTGATTCACGGATCGCACGATGGCGATGTGTCGTCGTTTGGCGGTCTGCGACAGTACGAACGCGTTGCGTTCACGCCGGGGCACGCGGGGCTCAAGGCCGCCGTCTGGATGTACCGTGCCAATCATGGCCAATGGAACACGGAGTGGGGCAGCACCG
This sequence comes from Gemmatimonadota bacterium, assembly GCA_025360265.1. Classification (GTDB taxonomy): domain Bacteria; phylum Gemmatimonadota; class Gemmatimonadetes; order Gemmatimonadales; family GWC2-71-9; genus Palsa-1233. The sequence continues at coordinate 1,555 of JANYCP010000013.1, read as the reverse complement.
ACAACGGTCCGCAAAGCGCCCGCAACCTCGACCTCCGCGGCCTCATTCCACCGGAAGCACAGCGACAAATGGCCAAGGTGTTTCTCTCGGCATGGCTGGAAGCGACGCTCCACGATCGCACCGAGTACCTGCCGATATTCCGCGATCACCGGCTCATTGGCGGATGGCTGCCCAAGACGATGTACATCACGCGGTTCCAGGATGCCGGCTATCACGCACTGGCCGACTACCAGGAGGATGTCGACGTGACCACCGGGAGTGCGCCCGGGGTGACGATCTCGGCCGACTCGCTGGCGACCTGGAAGGAGAATGTCGAACCGTTGCGATCGAAGAACGGCAACATCGGACACAACGCGGTGTGGCTGGGGTGGAACAATCAAATTGCGGGCAAGGATACGACGAAGTCCGGTCGCGCGGCGTCCTACACGGTCGCGATCACCGACTCGATTCGGAGTGCCTGGCATGTTGGTGAGGGAACGGCGCTGGAATTCTCGCTCGCACCAACCGGCACCAAGCCATCGCCACGCGCCGTCGCAAAGGACTCCACCAAGAAGGACAGTACCAAAAAGGACAGCACCCGGAAGGCTGCGGGCGATTCAGCCAAGGGTAAGGGCGCGGCGAAGGAACCGACCGTGAAGGAAAACACCAAGCCGACCAAGGCCGATTCGGTGCCGGTGCAGCTGTCGATCGAGGTGGTCGATGCTGACGGCGCGCGGGCGCTGTTGCCGCTCTCGCGCTATGGCGTTGCGCGCAAGCCGCTTGAGGTGACGGTCCTCAAGGAAAAGGGCGCCGATCAGTCGTCGTTCGGATCGCTCTCGGAATTGATCCCGCAATCGTACGTCATTCCGCTGGCGGATTTTCATGCGATGAATCCGCAGTTCAATCCGGCGCGCTTGGCATCAATGCGTTGGGTATTCGACGGAACTCGTGCCGGAACCGTGATGATGACCGACATCGGACTCTCCAATATTGTGCCGGCGTATCTCGCCCCGGGGCGTCCATGAAATCGATCGCGAAGCCTTCGTTGCCGATTGGTGTTTTGCTGCTGGCGTTCACGGCGTGGACCTCCGCGTCGGCGCAATGCGATCGCTGTCGCATTCCGATTCTCAGCATTCCCGTCGGTGTGCAAGCGATCGGACTGGGCGGCGCCTATGTGACCGGCGACGGTCCTGATGCGGTGTACCACAATCCGGCGCAGGCGGGATCGGCGCGCGGCACTTCGTTGGGGTTCGAGCGACTTGGGGAAGCGTCGCTCGTGCAGCTCGCGACCACCGGTGTCACTGGTCGATTCTCGTTTGGCACGTCGATTCGATTCCTGACCCGGCGCGACAACCCTGCGCCTGAGGATTCGGCGTCACTTCGCGCCGGAGGATTGACGGCCGGCTTGTCGCTGGCGACACAGGTCCGCGGCGTTTGGGTTGGCGGCACCGCCAAGTTCGTCTCGCCGGATCTTGGCGCGGACCATGGCGGGGTCGGGTTTGACGTTGGCGTCGCGGTCCGCCGCTTCGGGCTCCTCCTTGGGTTGGCCGCGCAGGACCTCGGCCGCGACGTGACC
>JANYCP010000200.1 GCA_025360265.1 Gemmatimonadota bacterium | reverse complement strand
TTCTGGCCCGCGCCACGAATGCGCGCGAAGGGCTCGCCGAGGCTGAGTTGCGGCATGCGGTCGGGGAATACGATAGCGATCGGTTTCAGGGTGAACAGCGTCGCTTCAACAGCGACATCGAAACGTTCGAGCTCGCGCTCGGCGCGGCGGCCGAGCGGATCGCCCGGTTGGCGGCGATACAAGCTGCGGTGGACAGTGTGCCCCGGCCGATTATCGACGAAGCCGAACGAGACGTACAGCCCGGCGATGAGATGGCAGAGGCCGGGACGGTCACGATCACCGAGCTCGCCCCGGACAGCGACAACGGGCTGGCGGTTTTCGATGAGCCGGATGATATCAGCGATTCGGCGGCGCCACCCTCGGCCCCGGAGAGCGGCCCGCTCTCATTTCGTCCCAGTGGGGTGAGCGGCGAGTGGCCGCGTCCGGTCTCACCGCCGCCCCCGCGCACTCGCCCGTTCGAGAGCGCGCCGCCACTCGGCATCCCGGCGGCAGATGTTCCACCTCGCTTTATCCGGCCTGGCGAGCGCCTCAGTTCGCCACCCGCGCTACCGGCCGCCGTGCCAGCAGTGGTGGAGCGTGTTGCTGAGCCGCCAGTTGTCAGTGTGCGTGAGGTCACCATTCCCGCGGCGTCTGCGCCTGAGGTAAGTGCGGCGGCACCGGGGAAGACATTGCGTTGCGGTGAGTGCGGCGCGATGAACCGCCCGCTCGAATGGTACTGCGAGAAGTGCGGGGCCGAACTGACGGCAGTGTGACTATATCGGGAACGTGGCGGCTCACTGCGCTGCTCCTCGCGCTGTGGCCAGTCGCACTGGTGGGCCAGTCGGTTCGGGGTCGCGTTCTCGATGGGTCACGGCGACCGCTGATTGGCGCGCTTGTTGAGCTGCGTGATCCTGCAGGTCAGTCCCTCAAGATTGTGCTCACCACGGCGTCAGGCGCATTCCAATTTGATGCACCTGCTGCCGGACGATATCTCTACCGCGTAGCCGCCATCGGATTCCAGCCCCAGCCGCTCGGTCCGATTGATGTGCCCGCCGTGGGGCTCGTCCTACCGGACATCGTGCTGCGCGGAATGACCATGCGGCTCCCCGACATCGTAGCACTCGGTCGTGGGCGATTCTGTGGCAAGAGTGGATTGGCCGACCAAATGTTCGAGCAACTGCTCGAAAGTGCGCACACCGCTTTGCAGGTCATGGAAGCTGCGGTGAACGACAAGGCGATCGGTTTCCAGGTTGGCATCATCAATACCAAAACCATCTACGGTCCGTACAACAATTTTGCCGTCGCGGATACGATCGTCCAGAAGCTCTCAGCCTGGCCGGTGCTGAGTATCGATCCGGACACCTTGCGGGCTGTTGGGTTCGGCCGCATGCGCGAGGCGGGCAATGAGGGTACGCGGGAGTATTACGGGCCCGACGCGCGCGTGCTCTTCGCCGACTGGTTTCTCGAGTCGCACTGCTTCACGCTCGACAAGCCGCGCGACAAGAAAGTCGCACCCGATTCGCTGCATCTTCGCTTCGCGCCGGCGCGCAAGGGAAAGCTGGTTGACGTTGCCGGCGAGTTGGTGCTCGACGCACATAACCTCGCGCTGCTGCAGTTCTCGTTCGTCCTGCGCAACTTGCCCAACTGGATGCCAGATGAGGCGGCCGGTGGGTACATGGAATTCTCGTCGCTCAACAGCGGGATGTGGATGACCAAGAGTTGGGCGATCTGGGCACCGCTCGGCGGAGTCAATGCCGAGCGCCGGATGAGCGTTGCCGGTCAGGCCGAGACGTACGGGTTTGTGACCAAGGTGTATACCGGGCGCGACTCCACGGTGATCTCGTGGCCGAAGAAAGCAGACCATTGAGGCGGATTCTCGCGGCGATGGCGATGGCGGTTGCGGCGAGCGCCTGCACATCGTCGGCGGGTTCGTCATCGCCCGGTGCATTGGCATTGACGATTACCGGCTTGCCCACAGGCACTGACGCCGCGGTGACGGTGACGCGCCCCAACGGCGTGCGCACCGGTATTGTCGCGTCCACGACGTTGAGCGGTCTCGCCGCAGGCACCTATATCGTGCAGGCGAGTGCGGTGATCGCCGGACAGGATGCGTACAATCCATCCTCCGCGTCGCAACAAGTCGTCGTCGCCGGTGGCGCGACGGCATCGGTGACCGAGCAATACGCCGTCGTGCAGGCCACGTTACAGATGATCATCACTGGGCTGCCAAATGGTGCCACATCACCGGTGACGGTGAGCGGGCCAAACGGATACACCGCGACAGCCGCGCAGACGTTGACGCTTTCCGGCCTCGTCCCGGGTCTGTACACCGTCACGGCGCCGTCTGCGTTCCCGGCTGGCGTGCTCTATCAGGCCACACCTACGTCGCTCGTGGTGACGGTGACACCGGGCGCACAGCTCATTGCGCGCCTGCAGTATTCGCATCCCGAGTCGAGCCTGCTACTCACCATTGATCAGGTGTACATCACGCAGGGAGCGCAGGGTAATCAGGGGTCTATTCCGCTCGTCGCAGACCGCCCCGGCATGTTGCGCGTCTTTCTCACGGCGAGTGCAGCGAACTCGGCGGCGCCTGATGTGCGCATTCGCCTTTACACCGGCTCAACGTTTACGAACACCTTTACCATTCATGCGCCCGCAACCAGCGTGCCGCTCACGACGGTCGAGGCGGACGGCACGAAGTCGTGGAACCTTCAGCTCGCCGAGCACGTGATACAACCGGGCATGCAATTGTTGATTGACGTTGATCCTGCCGGCCTGGTGCCGCTCGCCACGCGGGCCAATCTGTCATTTCCGGCCACCGGCGTCCCGCAAGTGATGACCGTGCTGTCAAACCCGCCATACAACTTGGTGTTCGTGCCGGTCACCAACGCGGGTGATGGCGCGACCGGGGATGTCACACCGGCGACCATTCCCGATTTCACCAACACCGTGAAGCTGCTGCATCCGATGTGGGCATTCACGGCCACCGTGCACGCGCCATTCACATTCACGGGTGGCGTTCTGCAATCGAACGACGGGAATTTTGCCTGGCAGGGCTTGCTGCAGCAAATCGAGGCGTTGCGGCAGATCGAGGCGGCATCATCGTATTACTACGGCGTGGTCCATCCACCGTATTCATCGGGCATCGTCGGGCTTGGCTATGTCGGTGACGTCCGTTTCAGCCAGTATCACAGCGCGATCGGCTGGGATTTTCGTGGCGCATACGGCCAGATCGGTACCTACGCGGGTGAGGCCTACGCGCACGAGCTCGGTCACAACCTCTCCTTGAGTCACGCACCGTGCGGCGGCGCAGGGAACCCCGATCCGAGTTTTCCCTACCCGGGCGGTGGTGTCGGTCGGTCGGGCTACAATGTGTTGACCGGTGCAATCATCGCGAACACGCAGTTCGACTTGATGGGATATTGCTCCCCCACCTGGATTAGCGACTTCAGCTATCGTCGCATCCTCACCTATCTCGCTGGCGGGTCGTTGCCCTCGTCCCTCGTGGCGCCTGCCGTTGCGCAGCGAGCAGTGGTCGTGACCGGTGCACTGCGCAGTGGTCAGGCGCAGCTCTTTCCGGCCATTGAGGTAATCGCACCACCGGTGTTGCCGATCGGCGGCGGTGATTACCAGCTGGAGGGAAGGGACGTCGATGGCAATCCAGTGTTTGCGTTCGCATTCACGCCGGCCACGGTTGCCGACGCCACCGATCTCAGGCAATTCGTCTACACCGTGCCACTAGCAGCCGGGATACAGCTTGGCCAGATCCGGTTGACGGGACCCGGTGTGGATGCGGCCATCTCCGCGTCGACCGCGGCTCAGCTGCGCACCGACACCAGCTCGGTGTCCGCGACACGAATTGATGCAAATAGTGTTCGGCTGGAGTGGAGTGCTGCGCGCTATCCGGTCGTGATGGTTCGCGACGGCAACTCGGGCGACGTGCTGGCGTTCGGGAGGGGGGGAAGCGTTGTGGTACGGAGCGGGCTGGCGCCGCTATCCGTCACGGCGTCTGACGGGGTGAAGTCGACCGTGGTGCGACTCACCCCATAGCGGCCCTCGGCGTTACTTCTTGGCGGCGATCGCCTTCGCCAGGCGGCTCTTCGTACGTGCGGCGGTGTTACGGTGCATGATGTTCTTCCGACCGGCGCGGTCGATCATCTGCTCCGCTTCCTTCATCGCCTTTGCGGCTTCTGCCGGTGAGGCAGCGCCGCGGACCTTCTTGATCGCGGTCCGCAGTTCACTGCGCGTCCCCTTGTTGCGGGCCGTGCGAGTCTTGGTCTGGCGCATCCGCTTCTTGGCTGACTTGATACGTGGCACTGGAAATCCTGGTTCTGGGTGTCAGGTACAGCCCTGAATTATAGACGGGACCTGCCGTGGATGGAAGCTTTTGAGTACTTTGTCCCTCCGTTCGACCCACCGGAGCCCGCCCTGCTCGAAGATTTCCTCCTCGCCCTCCCGATGCTCCTGTTTGCACTGGTGGCTCATGAGTTCGCCCACGGCTGGGCGGCCTACCAGCAGGGCGACGACACGGCGTACAAGCTCGGCCGGCTGACGCTGAACCCGCTCCCCCACATCGATCCGATCCTGACGATCTTGATGCCGGCGTTCCTCTGGTTCATGAGCCACGGGGCGTTCACCTTCGGCGGCGCTCGTCCAGTTCCTGTAGTGACCCGAAATTTCCGCAACTATCGCCGCGGCGACTTGATCGTTTCCGGCGCTGGGATCGCAACCAACCTCGTGCTGGCGCTGGCGTGTACCGCGCTGTTCGCGGCGGTTGGCGAGATCCACACGCTCCTGGGTGGCATCGGCACGTCGATGATTGACACGATGCAGCGCATGCTGGTCTGGGGCATCCAGCTCAACCTGGTGCTGGCCTTTTTCAACCTGATTCCGATCCCGCCCCTCGACGGGTCCCGGCTCCTTTACCATTTCCTGCCGACGGCCCTTGGCGCCCGCTATCGGTCACTCGATCGCTTCGGCTTCCTGCTCGTCATGGTGCTCGTCTACGTCTTTCCCCGCCTCATTCAGGTCCTCATGACCCCGGCGTCATGGGCCCTGAGCCACCTCGTCGATCTTGTCCTCCCCTTCGCGGCGGGCTCCGGGTGGAACATCTTTCAGTGATGAACACCGAGACGGACGCGCCGACTGTGGACCTCGCTGAACGCAGCGGGTTTGTCGTCGCGCTGGATGGCTTTACTGGGCCACTCGATCTCCTCCTGCACCTGGTGCGTGAGGAGCAGATCGATATTGCCGACATTCCGGTGGCGCGCATCTGTGATCAGTTTCTCGCAGCGATTCATGGCTTGGGTCTCAACCAGGCCGCGGACTACCTCGAGATGGCTGGCCGACTGATCCGACTCAAGGTGCAGCTGCTGCTGCCTCGTCACGGGGACGACGAGGAGTGGATTGACCCGCGCGCGGAGCTGGTGCGCCGCCTGTTGGAGTATCAACAGATCAAGGAGATTGCCCGCGAGTTCGCGCGGCTTGCCGAACGGCGAGCGCTGCGCCATGCGCGTGGCTACCTCCCGCCGCCGCCTGAGCTGCCACCAGTCCCGATCGTATTCGATGTCATGGAATTGCTGTACGCGGTGGAGCGGGTCATCATGGCGATCCCGTCGCCCGTTCTGCATCGCGTGATCACCCGGCCGCTCAACGTCGAGGGTGCCACCCGCCGGATTGAGGCGCTGCTCGCCGAACGCGACGAGTTCGACTGGCGAGTGATCTTCGGAAACCAACCGACGATCGTTGACGTTCTGTCTGCATTGCTTGCCCTGCTCGAACTGGCGCGCCGCGGCGTGCTGCGAGTTCGTCAGGATTCTCCATTCTCTTCGCTGGTGGTGGCCCGTGAGCTCGCTGAGCCCGCTCTCGCAACTGTTTGAGGCCGCCCTCTTCGCGGCCAATCGTCCCCTCACGCTCGACGAGCTGGAGGGGCTCGACCCCGATTCCGGCGCCGCCGACGTGCGCACGGCGCTCGATGCACTTCGCGAGCATTACGATTTCGACGGCCATGCGGTCGAGATCGCCGAACTCGGCGGTGGGTACCAGATTCTCACGCGCCCGACCTTTGCCGCGGCCGTCGAGCGGGCACAGGCGATGCACCGCCAGCCGAAGCTCTCCGCCGCTACACTCGAAACGCTTGCGACGATTTCCTATCGTCAGCCGGTCGGTCGCGCTGAGATCGAGGAAATTCGCGGCGTAAACTCCGGTGGGGTGCTCCGTACCCT